>JAPOOT010000112.1 GCA_026713285.1 Gemmatimonadota bacterium
ACCGTCTCGGCGCGGTCCGCCGCCGATATGCCCGACGTCGTGCCATTTACGGCATCGACGGACACGGTGAAGCGCGTGCCCAGCAGGGCCGTGTTGACCTCTTCGCCGACCATGGCGGGCACCTTCAGCTCTTCCAGGCGTTCGCGCGTGGTCGGAAGGCAGATCAGTCCACGACCGTACCGGGCCATGAAGTTAATGGCCGCCGGAGTCGTACTTTCGGCGGCCATGATAAAATCGCCTTCATTTTCGCGGTCTTCGTCGTCGATGACTATCAGTATGCGCCCGGCCTTGATCTCTTCGATGGCTTCCGGGATGGTACTAAAGGGGGACGGCATGGAGTTCAATCGTGTTTTCGGTTACCCGGACAGCTTGCGTCCCGGTCTGTATTCGAGCCGCCGCCAGGCTTTGCCGACCTACATTTTTTCTCTCAACCAGGCTACGGTGATGGGTGAGGCATCCTGGTCACCGCCGGGATGAGCATTCCGGCCGGTATGCATAAGGGACGCGACGTAACGGCCGATCATGTCCACTTCTATGTTGATCTCGTCACCGATCTGCCTGCTTCCGAACGTCGTAATCGACGCGGTATGGGGTATGATCGATACGGCTGCCAAATTACCCGCCAGACCGGCGATTGTCAAGCTAATTCCATCCAGCGCGATGGACCCTTTCTCGATGACGAAGGGCGCCAGATCGTCCGGAATATCCACCTCGTACCACAGGCTGTTGCCCTGTTCTTCCCGCGCCGCGATGCGCCCCACGCCGTCCACGTGGCCCTGCACCAGGTGGCCGTCAATACGGTCCGACAGGCGCATCGGCCGCTCCAGGTTCACCCTGTGCCCGACCTGGAGATTCCCGAAGGTCGTCCGGGAAACCGTCTCGGGTACGATCTCCACGGAAAACGCCTCGTCGCCGTAATCCACAATGGTCAGGCAGACTCCGTTGACTGCGACGCTGGCGCCCTGCGCCAGGTCCGGCGCCAAGGACGGCGCCTCCACCGTCAGTTTCAAGCCGTCCCGGCCGCCGTCGAGGGCCTGGATCATACCCGTGGTTTCAACGATTCCCGTGAACATGTATGCTACTCCTCGTATCCTGCGCTCTGCCCGGTGACTTGCCCATGACCTCTTCAGCCCTACGCCGGCGCGCCCATGATTTCTTCAGCCGTACACCGGCATTTCCTCAATCTCTTCAGGGGTATAACGGCGTTCCCGTGATGAGAAAATCGCCGCCCAACCGTTCCACCTGCGGATCGTTCAGGTCGATCGCCTTCGAGAGATCGTCCAGTTGCAGGCCGGCGATCGAGGGGATCCCCGCGCCCAGGATGCGCGGCGCGACGAAACAGGCGATCTGGTCTACGGCCTTTTCCCGAAGGAATGAAGCGGCCACGCGGCTTCCGCCTTCCACCATTAGGGTCACGATCCCCGACCTGCCAAGTGCCGATTTGAGCGGATCCACCGGGACAGATCCGTCCCCGCCTTCCATTACGAGCACTTCGGCGCCCACCCCTTTCAGCGCGTCGATCCGATCTGTGGGCGCCGCTTCCGTAACGCAAACGGTCGCCGGCGCATCGCCATTCAATATACGCGCGTCCAGCGGAGTCCGTGCCCGGCTGTCGAGCACGATGCGACGGGGCTGTCGGCCGTCCACGTGCCGAACCGTGAGCCGCGGGTCGTCCGCCAGCACGGTGTCGATGCCCACGAGCACGGCGTCCGCCCGGCTGCGCATCAGGTGTACCCGTTTTCTGGCGGCCTCCCTGGTGATCCACTGCGATTGGCCGTTCCGCGTGGCGATGCGGCCGTCCAGCGTCTGAGCCAGCTTGAGCAGCACGAAGGGCCGGCCGGTTGTCCGATGATGCACATAGGCCGCGTTCAGTTCCCGCGCTTCCGCCTCCAGGAGGCCCGTCTCCACTGCGATCCCCGCGGCGCGCAACCTTTCAATCCCCTTGCTGGAAACGCGTGGGTCCGGATCGGTCATGGCGACGTGGACGCGGACGATGCCCGATGCGATGATCGCGTCCGTGCACGGAGGCGTACTGCCCTGGTGGCAGCAGGGTTCCAGGGTAACGTACAATTCGGCCCCTCGACCGCGGTCTCCGGCTTCGCGCAGGGCCTGGGGCTCCGCGTGCTGTCCTCCGTATTCCCCGTAGTATCCCCGGCCCAGAACGATGCCGTCGCGGACGACCAGAGATCCCACCATGGGATTGGGACTGGCCCGGCCAATTCCCTGCTCCGCAAGGTCCAGCGCCTGGCGCATGAATAACGCGTCATTTTCCGATTTCGTCATGGCGTAAGCTAGGGTTTCCGCGAAGAGGGTGTCAAGGCCTTTTGCCCTTGACAACAGGGGATTCGCCCCCTAGTTTGCGCCAGATTATATGGGGCGTAACGAACACCGCAGGCGCGTACCGAACCGCAGAAAGGAGACCGGGCATGGCCACCCTGCCGGAGGCCGAATTCATCTGGTTCAATGGAAAACTCGTACCGTGGCAGGACGCGAAGATCCACGTGCTTTCCCACGTGGTCCATTACGGTTCGAGTTTTTTCGAGGGCATGCGCTGTTACGAGACGAAGCGGGGGCCCGCGGTGTTCCGGCTGGACGAACACGTGGACAGGCTGTTCGACTCCTGCAAGATCTACCGGGTTGAGATCCCCTATTCCCGGGACGAAATCCGGGACGCCGTCCTCGAGACCATCCGGTCCAACAAGCTGGGTTCCTGTTACGTCCGCCCCGTGGTATACCGCGGGTACGGGCTGCTCAGCGTCGACCCCCTGGGCTGCCCCGTGGAAGTCGCCATCGGGACGTGGAACTGGGGCGCCTATCTCGGCGCCGACGTCCTGGAGAACGGCGTGGACGTATGTATCTCATCCTGGAGCCGTCCCGCGCCGAACACCCATCCTGCCCTGTCCAAGGCCGGGGGTAACTACCTGAACTCCCAGCTGATCCGCATGGAGGCCATCGAGAACGGGTATAGCGAGGGCATCGCCCTGAACACCAACGGCCTGATCAGTGAAGGCAGCGGCGAGAACATCTTCGTCGTGAAAGACGGCCGGGTCATCACGAACAGCCTGGCGGCCTCGGTCCTGGGCGGCATCACGCGCAACTCCGTCATGACGCTCGCACAGGACGCCGGGTTTGAGATCGTCGAACAGGATATCCCCCGGGAGATGCTCTACATCGCCGACGAAGTGTTCTTCGTGGGCAGCGCCGTGGAAGTGACGCCGGTCCGGTCCATCGACCGCATAGACGTCGGCGACGGTTCCCGCGGCCCGGTCACGAAGGAGATCCAGGACCGGTTCTTCGCGGTTACCACCGGCGACGGCGAGGATACCCATGGCTGGTTGGCGTATGTGTGACCTTCGACTACCCCACCCACACCGGGTGATCCGCGCCAAGGTGTTCGTATCCATCCGTCAGCATGCGCGGGTTGCTTCCGTCGGCATTGACCAGCCAGATGCCGCTCGGTGAACCCACCTTGGCACGGCAGAAGGCAAACAGGGCGCCGTCCGGCGACCACGCAGAACGGAAATTCCAGACGCGGGGTTCGTAAGGAATGAAGTCCGATTCCGCGCCCGTGAAGGGATCGAGCAGGCAGATGGCGGTACCGCCGCGGGCGTCTTCCGGGCAGTAGTCCCGGTTGAAGTGGTCGGTGTCCGGCCTTTGCGCCTGGTACGGCCAGGCCGTGCGGGAACCGGGCTCGGCCCGGGTATAGGTGACCCTGCTCCCGTCCGGGGTCCACTGGGCGATGTTCGAACCGCCGCCCCGGGAGTCCGGGTCTCCATAGGACGTGGCGAACCACTGGCGCTGTCCCGTCGTGACCTTACGGTGCGGCGCACCGTTGAGGCCGCCCGGACTGCCGAGGCACAGATCGGCCCAGTCGTGCCCCGGATCATCGGGATAGTGGCAGTCCTGATAGACCAGCCACTCGCCGTCCGGCGACCACATGGGCCCGAAGTACAGGTGGCCCGGCGCCGACGCGACTTCCACCCGGTTGCCCCCGTCCAGATCCGATACGAAAATGCAGTAGCTGTCCCGGCCGTCCAGCATGGTCGCATGGTACGCGAACCTGCGGCCGTCCGGACTGATCTGGACGCAGTACACGAACCCTTCCTCCGCGCCCGTGATCTCCCGCGGGTCGGAACCATCAACGTCCATAGTCCAGATACGCTGTTTCCCGTCGATGATGGGATTCATCACGAGACGATCCTCGCCCGGCAGGATATGGGTGCACCCCATGAACGGCGCGGGCCGGTTCTTGAGAGCAATCTCCTCCAGCAGACGGTCTTCTTCCAGGTCGTATATCCAGAGATGGACCCGCACGTTGCCTTCCCAGGCCTTGCCGGGTTCGTAGCTGGACACGATCACCCTGCGCCGGTCTTCGAACAGGGG
>JAPOOT010000246.1 GCA_026713285.1 Gemmatimonadota bacterium
GGGCAGACCTTAGGGCCCATGGATTCCTCGCGGCCCATGCGGACCATGCGGGCCGGCGTGTTCTTTCTCGAACCCGGCACACCGCCGAGAGGCAGCCGGGTCGTCTACGACCGCGCCGGTTCCGCCGCAACCGGAATGACGACCGAGGTGGTGGAACGGGCGCTGCGGTCCGGCGCCCGGATCGTGCATACGTCCGGCATCACGGCCTCCCTGGGCCCGTCGTGTCTCGAGACCGTCACCCGGGTCCTGGGCAACCGGACCGAGGGCGGATACCGGACGTCGTTCGACATCAACTACCGGGCCAAGCTGTGGTCACCCGAGCAGGCGCGCGAGGTCCTGGACACCTTGCTGGCCCAGGTCGACATCCTGGTGTCGACGTCCGACGACGCGGCATTGATCTTCGGGCTGGACGGCGCGCCGGAGGCAACCATCGACGCCTTCTACGCGCGGTTCGGGAACGAGATCGTCGTGCTGACGCTGGCCGAGGGCGGGGCCGTGGGCTGGTCCGCGGAGACCGGCTTTCTCTACACGAAGCCCTACGTGGTGGAACCGGTCGACCGGCTCGGTGCCGGGGATGCCTTCGATGCCGGCCTGCTGTACGGCCTGCTGCGGGAGGATCTCCCGGCCGGGCTTTCCTACGGCACCGCGCTGTCCGCGGTATCCTTTTCGGAACGGGGCGACGTGACGTGGGCTACGCTGGAGGAAGTGAAGGGGATGGCCCGTCCGGTCGGTCGCACGCGGTCCGCTGGATCATGAAGACGAAAGCAACTCCCAACACGCCGAACCGGATGCCGGTCATGACGACCGTGGGTATACTGAGCCGCCGCGCACCCAATGAAGCAGGCCGTCCCTTCGGTCCACCCTCGGGATTTTTCGTGGAGTGCTGCCAGGCCGCTGCGAAGCTCGACCTGCGCGCGGTGGTATTCGACGCGTTGGACGTGGATTCCGGGCAGGGCACGATAAAGCCGGCCACGGTCGTGGACGGCAGGTGGGTCGAATGCGGCCTGGAACCTTTTCCTACGGTCATTTACGACCGTGCGCCCGTGGTCGATCCGGCCGGTTCAGCCGCGGCGGAGCCGGTGCGGAGCCTGTTCGACCGGGCCGGTATCTCGTTCGTGAATCCCCTCCCGTTCATCCGCCTGGCCGCGGACAAGCTGGAAACGTACCGGAGGATGTCGGCCGGCGGTCTCCCCGTGGCGCATACCGCCCCGCTCGATGAGCAGTCTCTGCGGACTTTTCTATCCCGCTACGATCATGTGTACGTCAAGCCGAGGGCGGGGTCCCAGGGAACGGGCGTCATCGAAGTCGTACGGACCGGGGATGGGCGCCATGTTATCCGGACGCTGGCCGCTACCTACGAAATTCGAGGCGCACAACCGGCGAGGTACCGGATCATGGACCTGGCCGGCCACGGCCCAACAGGAGCTCTCGACTGCCTGGTGCAGCAGGGGATATCGGCCGAACCCCCGGGCGAAAGACGCTTCCCTCGGTTCGACCTGCGGTTGCTGATGCAGAAGAACGGCCATGCCCGGAGTATACTGACCGGCCTGGTTGCCCGTATCAGCCAGGCAAGCGGTCCCACGACCAACCTGAGCAACGGCGCCCGCTCAGAAGAGGCGGAACCTCTGCTCGACGCGCTTTATGGCCGGTCAATGCGTAAGGAGGTCCTGCGCCGCGCCGCGAAGGCGTCTTACGCGACGTGCGGGTTGATGGAGGCGGAGCTGGGGCCCATCGGGGAAGTGGGTCTCGATATCGTGCCGGACACCGCCGGCATGCCCTGGATTATCGAAGTCAACGCCCGCCCCGGCAGGAACGTGTTCAAGCGCATTGCCGACAGCGCGGACGTTTCCGCCCCGGCGCGCCGGCGTTTCGGCGCGATAAGGCGCAGCGCCGTGTCCCGCCCCTTCGAGTATGCGAAGACCCTGGCCAGCACGGGATGAGCGTATGACTTTCAAAGAGGCGCTGGACTATCTCTACGACTTCGTGGACTTCGAAAAGATGCCGGGCGCCGCGCCTGAACGCATGGACCTGGCGGGCATTACTACGCTGACGGAAGCCCTGGGCCATCCCGAACGGCATTGGAAATCGGTACACGTGGCGGGGACCAAGGGGAAGGGATCCACCGCCGTCATGATCGCGTCCATCTTCCGCGAGAGCGGTCGCCGCGTCGGTCTGTACACGTCTCCGCACCTGGTGTCGCTGCGTGAACGCATCCAGGTCGACGGCGAGCCGATATCCGAGCGCGAATTCGCCGATCTCACGGAACGAACGCGTCCGGTGATCGAAGGGATCAGGCTGCGGCCGGAAGGGATGGGCTCGTTTTTTGATATACTCACGGCCATGGCCTTTGTGTATTTTAAGGAACGAAGCGTAGACCTGGCAGTGGTCGAATGCGGTCTCGGCGGACGACTTGACTCGACCAACGTGATCCAGCCGTTGGTCTGTGCTATTACGCCCGTAGGGCTGGACCACACGGACCGCCTCGGAGAGACGATCGCGGAGATCGCCCGCGAAAAAGCAGGAATCGTAAAAGAAAGCGCCTGTACCGTTACCGCCGCCCAGTCGCGGCAGGCGTCGAAGGTGATCCGGGAGGCCTGCCGGCTTCGGTCGAGTCCCCTGGTGGAAGTGGGCGTCGATGTGCGGTACGCGCTCCGGGAAGAAGCGGTAGGCCGGCAGGTGGTCGATATCGAGACCGCCGGCGGGGGGTATGAAGGGGTTACGCTTCCGTTGTCCGGAGCGTTCCAGGCCGGAAACGCGGCCGTGGCGGTGGGCGTGGCGGAGGCGCTGGCGAAGCAGGGCATGGAAGTAACGCGACATGCCGTGCGCCGCGGCCTCTCGAAGGTGCGGTTGCCGGGACGCATGGAGGTATTCCAGCGCCGGCCGTGGCTGATACTGGACGTGGCCCACAACGTGCTGGCGGCGGAGAACCTGACGGCCAGCCTGCGCCGGCTGTTTCCGGTACGGCGCGTAATCGTCGTGTTGTCCGCGCACCGCGACAAGGCGGTCGGAGCGCTTTGCGAGGTCATCGCGCGTTACGCCGACGAA
>JAPOOT010000180.1 GCA_026713285.1 Gemmatimonadota bacterium
CCAGGCGCCGGGCGTGGATCAGCGGCGTGCCGCCCTCGCTCAGGGTGACGATGGCCGATTCGTCGCGTACCGGAAGCATCTCGCGGTAGCGCCACATGTTGGGTTCTCGCATCGCCAGGATTTCCGGGGTCAGCGCTTCGGTCGCACCGTCCGTGTCGTACCTTGCCAGAAGCGGCCTGGCGCAGTCCGGACACAGGTTCTGCAGCTCGTCCGAAGTAAGCCGTTTGCCGCAGTCGCTGCATTCCAGGTCGATGAGGAAGCTCATGATCGTCACTTTCGTTTGGGTTTCCGTCGCGGGGGGACGTTCCGCTCTCCTGCGCAGGTCTCCAGTGCAGGTCTCTCGCGCAGCAGGCGGCTTCTTCTCTCGCGCAGCAGGCGGCTTCTTCTCCCGCGCGGCACGCGGTTTCTGCCGTGCGATTCCTCTCCCGCACAGCTTTTACAGGTCGAAGAACAGCCCGATGCCGCCGTAGTTGTCTTCCTGGTGGTGAAACTGTCCGTGTTCGCTGCGTCCCCCGTGGTAGACCAGGGCGACGCGCAGGCCCCTGTTCGCCTCATTGTGAAATAGCAATCCTGCCTGCACCGTGGGGTTTATTGCTACGTCCCCGTCCCGGAAAACTCGCAGGTCGCCGGCGAGATAGGCGCGGGTTGCTCTGCCCGTGCCCGCGAGTGGACCGGAGACCAGTTCCGCACCGCCCTGGACCCGCCATCGGCGCACGTCCGGGATGGCGTGGTTCGACCACCGAAAGCTTCCATAGACCCGTACGCTTCCGATCAGGGTTCCCCGGCGCGCTTCCCGCACGTAGGACCCATACAGCGTGAAATACTCCCGGCTGTAGGTGAAGGCGCGTTCCGGTCCGTCGTAACCGTCGCCCAGGTGGGCGCTTACGTGGGCGTACTCGAATCGGCCCGTCATCCCGTCGTTGCCCAGGTCAGCGTGAAATCCAACCAGGTAGTCCGCGGTTTCGAGCGGGAAGGTCGTACCGGACCAGCGAAGTTTCGAGAAGACGCCGGCGTGGATCCCTGTCCGGAATCGCAGCAGGCCCGCTGCGTCCCATGTATAGTCCGCGGCCTCCCAGGAAGCTCCGATATTGCCGTTCAGCCGGTTGTTGAAATTCGTTGTGACGGCTAACCGCGCCTCGGTCGGGTCGGCCAGGAGCGGACGGAACAGCCGCTGTTGCGTCGCGGCGAAACGCCAGGACCCCGCTGCGGCGTCGAATGTCAGGGCGAGCACGAGGCATAACACGCCGGCCCGGGGAAGGTCGCGGTACAGCCGGCCTGCCACACGGGCGAGAACGCGGAGCGTCGCGCCTGTAGCCGGCATTGTTTCTCCCTTCCGGGAATCGGGGTTATTCGACGATTCGAAGCGCTATGATGGTAGGCCGGGAACCCCCGTTTGTCAAGGTATCCGTACCTATCAAGCTGTTGGTTTGTGCTTGACATCCTTCAGATATGCTCTTACGTTGCTTTTTCTTGAGAAAACGACCACTTCGCCCGTCCCGCAGGGATCTACGCCCCGAAGGCGCAACCGGTCGGTCCAGCCACAGAATCACTTCCACGACCGTCCGGTGCGAACGGGCAAGACGGAGTTGCGCATGACCACGAGACACCAGAACAGCTTCGGTGCCCGCGCCGAATTGAGCACGGGCGGAAGCACCAGCACCTACTATTCGCTTACGCGGGCCATGGAGTGCGGCGCCGGGGACATTTCCCGCCTGCCCTTTTCCCTCAAGGTCATGGTGGAAAACCTGTTGCGCCACGAAGACGGCGTGGCGGTCTCCGCCGAAGATGTGGCCGCCGTCGTGAAGAGCGTGGGGGGAGGATCCCCGGAACGGGAGATCGCGTTCCGGCCCGCGCGGGTCCTGATGCAGGACTTCACGGGCGTGCCGGCCGTCGTCGACCTGGCGGCCATGCGGGACGCCTTAGGGAAACTGGGCGGCGCGGCCGACCGCATCAATCCCCTGCAGGACGTGGATCTGGTCATCGACCACTCCGTCCAGGTGGACGAGTTCGGAACCCGCCGGGCCTTCGCGGCCAACGTGGACCGCGAATTCGACCGCAACCAGGAGCGGTATCTCTTCCTGAAGTGGGGACAGCGTGCCTTCCACAACTTCCGCGTCGTCCCGCCTGGCACGGGCATCGTGCACCAGGTCAACCTCGAGTACCTGGCCAAAGTTGTCTTCGTCCGGGAGCGCGACGGTGAAACGATCGCCTATCCCGACACGCTGGTGGGCACGGACTCCCATACGACCATGATCAACGGACTCGGCGTCGTCGGCTGGGGCGTCGGCGGCATCGAGGCGGAAGCGGCGATGCTGGGACAGCCGGTATCCATGCTCATCCCGTCCGTGGTGGGGTTCAAGATGTCGGGAGCGCTGCCGGCCGGGGCCACGGCCACGGACCTGGTCCTTACGGTAACTCAGATGCTCCGGGCTCACGGCGTCGTCGGCAAGTTCGTCGAATTCTACGGTCCGGGCCTGGACAGCCTCTCCCTGCCCGACCGGGCCACGATCGCCAACATGGCGCCCGAATACGGGGCCACCGTAGGGTTCTTCCCCGTCGACGGCGAGACGCTGGCCTACATGGAACTGACCGGTCGCGGACGTGAGGAGATCGCCTTGGTGGAGGCATACACGAAAGCGCAGGGCCTGTTCCGCATTTCCGATTCACCCGATCCCCATTTCGCTGACGCATTGGAACTCGACCTGGGCTCCGTGGAACCGAGCATGGCGGGGCCGCGCAGGCCCCAGGACCGCGTGTCGCTGTCCAGTATGAAGCCTTCCTTCCGGAGGGAACTGGCCTCCATGCTGTCCGACGAGAACCCGGGCCTGTCCGACGACACCGTCGACCAGTGGGTGGACGGCAACGGGCACACACCTGGCGATCTGGGCACGCTGACGAAGAAGGCGGCGGTCGACATGGACGGATCGTCCTTCGAAGTGGGACACGGATCAGTCGTGATCGCCGCGATCACCAGCTGCACGAATACGTCCAATCCGGCCGTCCTCGCGGCCGCCGGGGTACTGGCGAGGAAAGCCGTCGAACGGGGCCTGTCTACCCGGCCCTGGGTGAAGACCAGCCTCGCGCCGGGATCGCAGGTCGTGACCCGGTACCTGGAAGACATGGGCCTCCTCTCCTACCTGGAGCAACTCCGGTTTCACGTGGTGGGCTACGGCTGCACGACGTGCATCGGCAACAGCGGGCCCGTACCCGCCCCCATCGGCGACGCGGTGCGGGAGTCGAAGCTCGTCGCGGCCGCCGTGCTGAGTGGAAACCGGAATTTCGAAGGCCGCGTGAATCCCATCGTCAAGGCCAATTACCTGGCCTCGCCGCCGCTGGTGGTCGCCTACGCGATCGCCGGGCGCATGGACGTGGACCTGTACACCGAGCCTATTGGTACCGACCCGAAGGGTGACGATGTATATCTGCGCGACATCTGGCCGACGCCGGATGAAGTCCGTGAGGCCGTGCGCGTCTCGGTGCGCAGGGAGATGTTCCAGTCCATCTACGCCGACGTCTTCACGGGGGACGAACGCTGGGCGGAACTGGCCGCGACCGGGGACGAGTCCTATGCCTGGGACGACGCTTCCACCTACGTGAAGCTTCCGCCCTACTTCGACGGCATGCAGATGGAACCAGGCGAAATCTCGGATATACGGGGCGCCCGCGTACTGGCGGTGCTCGGCGATTCCGTCACGACGGACCACATCTCGCCGGCCGGTTCGATCCAGGCCGACAGTCCCGCGGGCCGATACCTGGTCGAGCGCGGCGTCGTACCGAAGGACTTCAATTCGTACGGCGCGCGGCGGGGCAATCACGAAGTCATGATGCGGGGAACCTTCGCCAACATCCGGTTGCGCAACCGCCTGGCGCCGGGAACTGAAGGCGGCTGGACGAAAACGTCGCCCGACGCCGAGCCGGTCGCCATTTACGACGCAGCCATGGGATACCGCGCGGCCGGCACGCCCCTGGTCGTCATCGCCGGCAAGGAGTACGGATCCGGTTCGTCCAGGGACTGGGCCGCCAAGGGACCCAACCTCCTCGGCGTCCGGGCCGTCATCGTGGAGAGCTACGAGCGCATCCACCGCAGCAATCTCATCGGCATGGGCATCCTGCCCCTCCAGTTCGAGGAAGGGGAGAGCGCCGATTCACTCGGCCTGACCGGCTTCGAGACCTACGACATCGAGGGGATCGAGGGCGGCATCGCGCCCCGGCAGCGCGTCCGTGTCCGCGCCACATCAGACGACGGCGAGATAAAGACGTTCGACACCATCACGCGCATCGACACGCCGGTCGAGGTGGAATACTACCGCCACGGAGGCATTCTACAGTACGTATTGCGCGGCCTGCTGAAGTCCGGAGCATAGCGGCGCGCGCAACACGAGGCAGGCGGAGCATAGCGGCGCGCGCAACACGCGGCAGGCGGACGAAAGCATAGACATCGAACCGGCCGAAGCCGGAATTGAAAAAGGGAAATCGGCCCCGGTCGCACGGGACGGTTTCCCGAAACTTTTGGAGGCATGCGTACCATGGGCATCAGGGTAGGCATCAACGGGTTCGGACGCATCGGCCGCATGGTCTTCCGAGCCATGACGGACCGTGGCGGATTCGACGTGGTCGCCATCAACGACCTCACCGACAACGCCACGCTGGCGCACCTGTTGAAATTCGACTCCGTCCACGGTCGGTACGACCATCCGGTTGAAGCCGTGAACGGCGGACTCGCGGTGAACGGAAACACGATCGAGATCGTCTCCGAACGGAATCCCGCGGATCTGCCCTGGGGCGACCGAGGCGTCGACCTCGTGGTGGAATCCACGGGCATCTTTACCGACGGCGAACAGGCGTCGGCCCACCTTTCCGCCGGTGCGAAGAAGGTGCTGATTTCCGCGCCGGCAACCAACGTGGACGCCACGATCGTCATGGGCGTGAACGACGGGATCCTGAACGATTCGCACCGGGTGATCTCCAACGCCTCCTGCACCACCAACTGCCTCGCGCCCATGGCGTCTGTGCTGCACGACAACTTCGGCGTCGTCCGCGGTTCCATGACCACGGTCCACGCCTACACCAGCGACCAGCAGATCATCGACTTCGCCCACAAGGACCCCCGGAGGGCCCGGTCGGCCGCACTGTCCATGATCCCCACAAGCACCGGCGCGGCCAAGGCCATCGGCGAGGTGATCCCCGCGCTGAACGGCCGTCTCAACGGCATGGCCGTCCGCGTGCCCGTCCCAGACGGATCCCTTACCGACTTCGTTGCCCAGGTCGAACGTGTGCCCACAGCCGACGAAGTCAACGCCGCCTTCGCGGCGGCCGCGACGGGCCCCCTCCACGGAATCCTCGAGTACTGCGAAGACCCCATCGTCTCCGTCGACATCGTGCACAACCCCGCCTCCTGCATCTTCGACTCCGATCTGACCATGATCATCGACGACGGCCTCGTCAAGATCTGCGGCTGGTACGACAACGAGTGGGGCTACTCCAACCGCTGCGTGGACCTGCTGGAGCGGCTCGCCGGGGTGTGAGAAACCTGGAGAACCGTCTAAGCGTCGCCCTGTCCGCCCTGTCCGCCCGCTCCATCCTGTCCGCCCGCTCCGACCGGCCGGATCAGGCGGTAGCCGAGGCCGCGCACGTTGGCGATGTAGGACGGATCGTTTGCTGCGTCGCCGAGCTTCCTCCGAAGACGCTTGACGATGGCCCGTACGAGTCTCGCGTCGCCGAAGCCGCGCCTGCCCCAGATTTCTCGCAGCAAAGCGTCGTAGGTTGCGATTCTTCCGACGCAGAGCGAAAGCACGCGCAGCACCTCGTACTCTGTCGCCGTAAGCGCCACCGGCCGACCCGCGATTACGACCTCGCGGCGATCGTAATCGATGGCCAGCTCGCCGAGCACGAAGCGTACCGGATTGGCCCGCCGGCGGAGGATGGCCCCGATCCGCGCGGTGAGTTCGGTAGGTGAGAAGGGCTTGACGATATAGTCCTCGGCGCCGGCTTCCAGCGCCCTTGCGATGGTCTCGTCGCGTCCATAGCCCGAGATGAAGATGACCGGCAGGATCGCAAGCTCGGGAATTGTCTGCATGAGTTCGATCCCGTCGGTTTCGGGCAGCATGAGGTCGAGCAGGACCAGTTTGGGCTTCTCCGCTTCGATGATTTTCGAAATATCCCTGTGTTCGGCCGTGACCAGTGCTGAGTAGCCCGAATCGGCGAGAGTGTCGCGCACGTAACGCAGGGTCTGCGGGTCGTCGTCCACAACGAGGACACGCGTCGGCTGGCGGCCTTCGGAAGGTATGCCCGAGGACTGGCGGGCATCGCCGTCCGCTGCGTCTTCGCGGCGCTTTGCCGCAACAGGTACCGTGAAGACGAAGCGTGTGCCCTTCCCCATGCCCGGGCTTTCGGCCCGTATGCGCCCGCCATGGGCCTCGACCAACCCTTTGCAGATGACAAGACCCAGTCCCCCGGCCACGCCTGCGTCTTCTTCGGTGCGCCCATACTTGCGAAACAACCGCCCGAGCAGTTTCGGCGCTATGCCCCGGCCCTCGTCGGAGACGGAGAGCGCGACGTACACGCCGTCCCGCTCGGCCGAGATTCGGATGGGCGTTGTCGCCGCCGAATGGCGTGCGGCGTTGGACAGCAGGTTGTTCAGCACCTGCCCGATGCGTTTCCTGTCGGCGAGAACCGGGGGCAGATCGGGCGGCAGGTCGATGAGCACGTCGTGTCTGGCGCCTCCGGACAGGAAAGTGTTGCGGGCCTGGTCCACCAGGGCGCCGACGTCGGAGGGTTCGGGGGAGACAGACAAACTGCCCGTATCGATGCGTCCCGCATCGAGCAGGTCGCCGATCAGACTGTCCATGAGATTGGCCTGTTCATCGATGATACGGAAGAACTGGCGGACTTCGGCCGGGTCCAGTTCCCGCGAGGCGTTCAGCACCGTCGTCGCCGACCCCTTGATGGAAGTAAGCGGCGCGCGCAGTTCGTGGCTCACCATGCTGAGAAACTCGGCCCGCGTCCGGTCAAGTTCCTGCAGCGGCGCCAGGTCCTGCATGGTGACCACCACCGACGCAACCGCGCCGTCCTCGCCGCGGATCGGGGTGGCGTTTACGAGCATCGTCACACTGCGCCCGTCGGGTGTGGAAAGCACGATCTCCTCGGCCTTCACCGTCTCGGCGCCGCTGAGCACCCGGGACAGCGAGAACTGGTCCAACGCGATTTCGCGTCCGTCGGCGAAGCGGCAGGTCGCCACCTCGAGTATGGCCTCATAGGATCGGCCCGGTATGCGCAGGTGCTCCACGATCCGCTTCGCCTCCCGGTTGAATGACGCTGGCGTGCCCGCCACCGCTTCGAACACCACGACGCCCACCGGAGAGGTCTCGATCAGCGCTTCGAGGTCGGCCCTGGTACGCTGCTCGACACGGTGCGCGCGCGCATTGGCAATCGCGACGGCCGCCTGCGAGGCGAACAATACGAGGACCTCCTCGTCCTCGTCCTTGAACTCCTTGCCGACCGCCGTTTCGGCCAGATAGAAGCTGCCTACGTGCTCACCACCGTGACGCATGGGCGTACCCAGAAAGGAACGGACGTTCGGCAGTCGGTCCGCCGAAAAACCGTTTTTGCGCACGTATTCGGACAAGTCCGCGAGCCTCAGCGGCCCCGGCAGGTCGCGGAAGTGTTCGAAGAGTTGCGGCCCTTCGGGCCAGTCCATCAGGCGCCGATGCTCTTCGTCGGTAAGACCGGAGGAGACGAAGTCCTGGAGAACGCCTGTCTCGTCGATGGTGGTAATGGCGCCGAAGCGGGCGCCGGTGAGCGCCCTGGCGCTCTCCACGACCTCCCTGAGGACGTTTTCGAGGTCCAGGCTTGCGTTGATACGCAGGATCGCCGCGTTGAGCGCGGCGTTGCGTGCGCACAACGCCTGTATCTCCCGTACCGGATCGTCGCGAGCACTCAACTGTCTGCCCTCCCCTGGATGTCCACCACGCGTTCGTTCCGTCCCGGGTGTGCATTAAGCTTCCGTACCGAACGATTCCGCAGCGGATTTTCCGCAAGCGCGCTTGACATCGCGAAATCCCGCTTTAAAGGCGAGAAAACGCGTATTAGTCTCCAAATAACGAAACCATTACACACGTTTGTCACTAAAAATCTGATATTTTGCCCTGTCTACAGTTTACTTTTAACATAACCGCTAACGTAGCCGTCGGCCGCACGGACACCCGTTCGGCATCCGTCCACCAAAGGTTCATTGTGGAAAGTATGGTCAGTCGTCGCCGTGCGTTTCTCCCTTAATCGGCTTGTGATCGCGGTCGCATGGTTATAATATGGTAAGTTGGTCGATATCATCTCCCCGGATCCGTATGCCATGCGAATCAAACTGATTGTCTGCCTGATTTTCTTCCTGGCGACCAATTACTCCGCAAGCGCGCGGCAGGAGCCGTCCGCCGGACCAAGCGGCGATCCCCGCCTGCTCGTCGTCGACTACGCCACGGCCTATCCGGAAGAGCACGCCGGGATGATTCGGGCGTTTTCGGAAGCGGGGTTCGACGTCGACTACCGGCCATACTACCCGGCCATGGTCGAACGGGACGTCCGGGACTACGACGCCATCGTGCTGCTGGGCGGCGGCGATCCGGGCATGAGCATCCAGGAAGTGGACCTGGCCATCAACTTCGTGTCGCGCGGCAAAGTGCTCGTGCTGGCGATGCCTTCCGACGGGCCCTACGGCGAGCGGAGGAAAGTCAATCCCGGCGTCCACGACCGGTACCAGTTCAACGAGATCCTGGCCCGGCTGAACATCAACCTGCACGGGCTGAACGCCGACCACGAAACCAGTCCCGTCCTGAACCCCGTGGTCTATTTCGAAATTGCCGACGGCCACCCGGCCGGGCGGGGCATGGCCGGCAGCGTGGCCGCCCGCGCCGGCACCCGGCTGCTCGTGGGCGACGGCGCCGAGCCGCTGCTCGTGGAACCTGAAGCGCCGGATCCTGGAGAGGAGATCGAAACGGAACCCGCGCCCGAACCCGAATACCGCGTTGTCCGGCGTACCTTGCGTATCTCCCCCGCGGACGCGATGGCGGGAGAAGACGTCGAACTGTTGCTGCGCGGCGACCAGGAACTGCGGACCAGTCTGCAGTACCGGAACCGGGACCGGCTCGTGCCGGTGGACTGGACCACGGCGAGATTCAAGGGCAGGGTGGAAGGCGTTTCAGACGCGAAGGATACGCTGACCGTGCGCATGTCGGGAAACCGCTGGGGATCCGAATACGCGCTGGTGGGCGTTCCGGTGGGGGTCATCGCCGCCGCTTTCGCCGAACGGGAGATCCGGGAGGAGATCCGGTCGGCCGAAAACCTGGAAACCATGCGGGGCGACGAGGAGACCTTCGGCCGCATGGCGGTAGCGGCCGCGGGACGGACCGGCCGGCTGAACGAGGGATTCGTCCTTGCCGTTGACCGCCAGGTGCTTTCCGGGCTCGACCGGCCCTTGCCGCCCCTGGGCATCCGCCCCGGGGCATCCGGCCAGGAAGGACTGGATGATTTTCTGGACGGACTCGCGAGCTACGTCCGCACGCTGGCCGATTCCCCCGGGAACTGGTCTCCCGGACACGACTATGCCACGGCCCAGATGCCCGGCAACCGGAAACCGGATTTCTCCCTCAACAACGTATCCATAAGGACGGCGGCGCCCGAACGGGTCCGGGTGCTCAGCAGCGCGGCGTTTGATCCCGGCGACTCGGCAGACACCG
>JAPOOT010000133.1 GCA_026713285.1 Gemmatimonadota bacterium
GCAGGCGCAGATCCAATACATTTACTATTCCTCCATGGGCTGTCCGAAGGGGATGGACATGCCGAATGTTAAGTTCCGGCCCGGGTTGTCGATGAAGTACCTGAAACGGCTCAGATAGTCCCGGTACCGCTGGTTGAACAGGTTGTGTATGCCGAATTGCACGCGCACGGGCTGATCGGCCACGGCGATTTCAGCGTGCAGGTCAAGGTCGAAGAGCGAGTAGCCGGCCGGCGGGTCCGCGTAGTCGATGCCTTCGGGAAAGTTGTTCTGCCGCATGACGAAGCGGCTTTCGAACCCGATCCCGGCGTCAAGAAGCCGCCCGGCGGCGGGCAGGTGGAAACTCAGGCCGGCGATAAACCGGGTGGACGGCATTTGGTACAGGGGTTCGTTTTCCGCAGTATTTCGCCCCCGGACGAACGAGGCGGACAGATGGGTTTCAACGTGCTCCGTCAGTTCGTACTCCAGGTATCCGTCGAATCCCTGGATCACCGCGTCGGACTGGACATAGGTGAATTTGGGGAACGCGCCTCTGATTGTCAAGACGAGATCGTCCGCCGGGAGAAGAGAGATGTAGTTGCTGTATTGGGACCGGAAAAACCCCAGTTCGCCGCGGCCCCGGTCCGCCTGGTACCGAAGGGTCAGGTCCGTGTTCAGGCTTGCTTCCGTGTCCAGTTCCTTGTCTCCGATCTCGAACTGCGCCGTGCCGTGATGGACGCCATGGCTGTACAGCTCGTTCACTCCCGGCGGCCGCCAGGCCCGGCCGATGTTGCCGGCGACGGCCAGGTCGGGAGTCAATTCGTAGATCAGACCGAGCACACCGGTCATGTTGCTGTAGGTGAAAACGCCTCCATCGACGATCTCGGTCGCGCGGCGGCCCGTGTTCGAGTAGATCTCCATCCACCGGTAGTCGTAACGCAGACCGGTCTCCACCGTCATCTTTCCCTTCGTCCAGGATTCCAGGGCAAACACGCCGAAACTGTAGGCCAGAAAGTCCGGAATCAGAAACCCGGTGGTGAAGCGCGTGTTACGCTGACGCATGCCGCTGGCGCCGACTTTCCCGTACCAATTGCCGAAGTTGCGGTGCTGGAAGGTCACGTCGCCGCTGTGGGTCTGAAGTCCCTGGGAGAAACCGGGTCTCGGCGGCGCACCGCCGCCCCGGGCCTGGGAGTCCCACTCCTCACGCCGGTTGTACTGCTGGCCATAACGCAACTCGAGATTGCCCTTACCTTCGAATCGTACAAGAGATCGAACGGAAAGCAGGTCATGGTCCACCCGCTGGCGGGGATTGTCGATTTCGTAGGTAAAAGAGCCTACGATGGTCGGTTCGCCTCGCTCGATGGTCCTTCTCAGGTCCGTGGTGTTTCCGATGTGGGCCCCCTTGAAGATCCCGATCCAGGTGCCGAAATGGCTGAAATAGGCCTCCGTGTCCACCCGGTCCGTCGTAAAGCCCAGGGCGGCGGAATAATCCCGCTCGTCGAATCCGGAGTTCCGGATGACGTGAACCGGCGCCCGGGCGTCGCCGGCCCGGCGCAGGCTGCCCTGGACCCGCCACTTGAGTAGCCCCAGTCCCCGCATGGCGCCCTGCAGGAGGACGGAACCCGCCCCCTGTTTGTTGTTGGAGAACAGGTTCGTGTTAAACCTGCCTCCTATGCCCGGTCTCGTGGGCAATTCCGGCGGTTCGATGCGGATTACGCCGCCGATGGCGCCGGCGCCGTACTGCACGCTGGCCGCGCCCTTGAGCACCTCGATGCGGGCCGGGGCAAAGGGGTCGATCTCCGGCGCGTGGTCCCCGCCCCACTGCTGCCCTTCCTGGGTAATGCCCGCGTTGAGCACCAGCACCCGGGCGCTGTGAACGCCGCGCAGCACGGGCTTCGAAACAGCCGGACCCGTGGTCAGGCTGGACACGCCCGGCAGGGACTCCAGCGTCTCGCCCAGCGTCTGGCCCCGGCGTTCCTCCAGTTCGGAAGGGGGCAGGACGAGTACGGACTGGCTGGACCCGGTGAGTTCGCCCGCCAGGTCGCGGTCGCCGGTTACGATGACCTCCTCGCCGATAAGGGTCTCCGGCTCCATGGTTATTTCGAGCGCGGTCGCCCTGTTTTCGGTGACGAGTATCTCGCTTCGGATCGTCCGGTAGCCGACGAATCGAAATTCTATCGTGTGGCTGCCCTGCGGTACATTCTCCAGGCGGAATTCACCACGCTCGTCTGTGAACGTCCCGATTTCGAGTACGGAAAAGGCAACGGTCACGGCCTGCAGTGGCTCGCCGGTCTCGTCCAGCACCTTGCCGCGCACCGTGGCGGCCCGCGCGTCGACCGTAAAAGCAAGGCA
>JAPOOT010000515.1 GCA_026713285.1 Gemmatimonadota bacterium
ACAGCATCTTGTCGCATCGCAGACGGGCGTGCGTCCGGATTTTGATCCGTCGACTCTACAGACTGCTCCGGTCGTTCGTGCGGTGCTTCCTCCGTCTCCCATGCGCCGCGGTAGTCGAGTTTGTCGTCCCCGCCGCACATGAGCAGGCCGCCGGATTCCCTCGGTTTGCGCTGGTTGCGGCACCCGAACCGGGCGGTACATTCGTCGAAACGGTTTTTGTATGGGCAGCGGTAGGTGGCCTGCTCTGTCGCGTGGGCCATCATGTCTTTGAAGATAGCCGTGATGCGGTCCAGGCGCTCCTGGTACGCAGCCTTGTCGATCTTTTTCATGGGATAATGTAGGGAAGGGATCCTGCTGCGGCCAGCCGCGCCAATCTGCCAGCCCGGCTGCTTTCCTGGCCGTGCCACTTGACCACCCGCGCCAAAGCGGGATCGGACCGCCGGTCCGCCAGGCCGCGAGGTGCGATTAACTTACTCAGGCTTCCTGTTCCTGCTTGAGTTCCACGAGGAGGCGGTTGGCCAGTTCCACGCATCCAACCGCGTCTTCGGCGGTGCCGTCGGCGCCCATGTCGTCGGCGAACTCCTGGGTGACCGACGCGCCGCCCACCATGATCTTGACGTCTTCGCGCAAGTCGTTATCGATGAAAGCGTCGATGGTCTTGCCCATGTTGGGCATGGTCGTGGTGAGCAGGGCCGACATGCCCACCAGGGGGGCTTCGTGTTCCTCCACGGCGTCCATGAACTCGTCTTCGGAGGTGTCTACACCAAGGTCGTGGACCACGAACCCGGCGCCGCGCAGCATCATGATGCACAGGTTTTTGCCGATGTCGTGAAGGTCGCCCTTGACCGTGCCCATGATGACCGTGCCGACCGGCTGGATGCCCGATGCGGAGAGAATGGGTGCGATGTGGGCCATGCCGGCCTTCATGGCGCGGGCGCAAGCCAGGACCTCCGGGACGAAGATGAAGTTCTCCCGGAACTTGATTCCCACGATGCTCATGCCGTTGATCAGACCGTCGTCCATCACCTCCAGGGCCTCGATGCCATCGTCCAGCGCCGCCCGGGTAAGCGTGTCGACCGTGCCGTTGTCCCCGTCGATGAGTGCCGCGGAGATCTCCTGCATGGCTGGCGTCGCACGGGCGAAGGCATCGATGATCCGCGTCCGCTCGTTGGGTCTTTCGATGAACTCTTCTATTTCGTCTTTAATAAAGTCGTTGGCTATATCGTTGAGTTCTGCCATGCGCTTCTTCCCGGTCCTCCCTGGTTCATGCCGATCTTGCCGCCTGCCTCGCGGTGTTTTGGACAACGCCGGCCGTTGCGGCCGATCCGGTTTTCAATGCGTGGCCTTTGCGCCTCGCGTTCATCATGATTCCTTTGCGCCTCACGATCAGTTGATTCCTGTGTGCCTCGCGTTGAGCTGGGTCCTTTGCGCCTCACGCCGCGTGTGTGCGGTGCCAGTCCTTCACGGCCTGGGGGATCGCCTTCAGGTTCTCGATGGACGCCTGGAGCGGTACCGCGCATTCCGGTCCCACCATGTGAATCCCGTGCTCCAGGTTGCTGCAAACTTCCCCGGTCACCTCTTCGGGACCTCGCGCGAAGAGCGTTTCTGGGTTGTTGATGTTGCCCACGAGGGATATCTGGCCGTCCACGGCCTCCATGGACTCCTGGGGCTTGTTTTTCGAATCGTAGTGAAAGGCCGCGAAGCCGGTCTCCGCGATGTAACCCATGCGGTCCACGGTCCTTCCGCAGATGTGCATGATCAGCGGGATGGGGATCCGTTCGACGAGTTCGATGTGCAGGTCCCTCAGGAACCGCCGGTAATACTCGCCGCTCACCAGGTCGCCCGTGGCATGGTCCGGCAGGGTCAGGGCGTCCGCCCCGGCCTCGATCTGCGCGATGCCGAACTCCACCGTGGCCTCCTTCATGCGGTCGAGGGCGAGGTGGGTCTTCCCGGGGTCATCCAGGGACATGAGCAGGAAGGGCTCCACACCGAAGCAGTGGTAACCCAGCGACCACGGCCCCATGGTCTTGCCGATGATGGCCACCTCGTCGCCGTATTCCTTCTTGAGCAGGCTGATGGCGTCGAGGACGCATTTCGTGTCCTGGTGCGTGAGGAAATCGGACGGGACGTTGATGTCGTCCACGTCTTCCCAGATGGGCTCGCGCATCTTGACCGTGGGCCAGTTGTCTTTCTGCTCCCACTGGATCTTGCAGCCCAGCGCGGAGGATTCCTGAATAATGGTAAATACCGGCATGATGCTGTCGAAACCCAGCTCGGTGTACCCGGTGGCCGCTAGCCGAGCCATTAGTTCCGGGTCCCGGTTGGCGTCCGGGAAAGGCGCGTCGACCAGGTCCATCAGCTCCACCGTGGCGACGGATGTCGGATTGCATACGGGCGTGCGGTCCACAGGCTCCCGCCTGAGGGCGGCCAGCACCCGATCCCGGCCCTTCATCTCCTTGGTGAGGTCGTCGCTCATGACTGCCTCCTTATCGATCGAGCTTTCGACGATCGCGTGATCGCGTAGTCTTCATTCGGGTTCTGTGGTTACCTCTAACCATCCTGCTGGCTGGGGGCCGCCAGGACGCCCCTGCTCAGCACGGCCTCCTGCTCGCGCAGGACGGCCCGGACGTTCGGTGCGCGGACCAGCAATTGCCCGATCATCGCGTCGTGGATATGGGCGCAGGGAAAAACCACTTGGTCCAGCGTGCCGCTTACCTCGTCTATCTCGGCCAGCTTCATCAGTCCGCCGGCGATGAAGGAAATGCGACGCTCGCGGTCCTTGCCTTCCCCATGGGCCGTGACGCGATACACGCCGTCTCCCTCGCTCAGGACCTGGATTTGTAGGCCCGATTTCTTGTCGAGGATCTCCAGGGGCCGCGGTTCCGCGGGGCCGACAGGGTCCAGCTTGCAGGCTTCTAGAAACACCCGCTTTACCCCCATGTGATGTTCATGGCCGCAGGGGAACCGAAGGCGTCCGCCGCTGGCCGGTTCCATCCCGCTGAGCACTCCCATGGCGTTTACCACGAAGGCGATACGGTCCTCGACGCCTTCCCGCCGGCTGTAGGTGTATACCTGGTAGACCGGCCCGGAATCGTCCCGCTGGCGGTAAAGACCGATGGATATGTCCCCGAAATGGGGATCCAGCGGAACCAGTTCGATGCGCCTGCCTATGTCGACCGTCTGACCCATATCTGCCGCCTCTTACGTTTTCGATGCGGCCGGCCCTGTTTCTTGACCGGTCGCGTCCGACCACTGCCGTAGCTGGTTGCGGCCGAACTCGTCAGTTGCCCGCTGCAAATGCTCATTGCCCGTCGCGTCCGACCACTGCCGTAGCTGTTTGCGGCCGGCCCTGTTCCTTGACCGGTCGCGTCCGGTCCTATCCCCTGTCGAACCCGTCTTCGAGCCGCTTTAAAATGGCTTCCGCTACCGTTTCGGCCTCTCTGTCTTCGCCGGTCCATTCCTGTTTTTCAGACCAGTGCCATTCGTCCAGGTAGGCGTCGGTACCAGTGAGTCCGTCCCGCATGGCCACCCGGTCGATTTCCTGCTGGAACCAGTCAGGCATCTGGCGTGAAAGGGGACGCCGTCCTCCGTAGACGCGCACCTGCGCCGGAATGTCACGCCAGTAAAGAACCTGGTACTTCGTCATGCCAGCCTGTCCATCGCTTCGCGGAAGGCCCGGATGTGGGCGACGCCCGTGCCGCAGCAGCCGCCGATGAAAAAAGCGCCGGCCTCGAGGAGTTCCGGTACGGAGGCCGCCATCTCGTCCGGTGTGTTGTCGTAATAGGTCCGGTGCTGCTCGTCGAGACGCGCCTTCCCGGCGTTCGGGTAGGCCATCATGCGCTTCGGCTCCTCCGCCCTGGCTTCCATGGCGCGTTTCAACTGGCCGATACCGCTGATGGCGTAAGGCATGCCCGTGTGCTCGTCGCGCCGGGATTCCGCCCCGCAGTTCAGGCCGACGATCTGTACGTGCTCGAGCAGGTCGCGACCG
>JAPOOT010000131.1 GCA_026713285.1 Gemmatimonadota bacterium
AAGAACTCATCGAAAGAATCCAAACGTTCACCGACAACTACAACCAGACGTCAAAGCCTTTCGTCTGGACCGCCACCAATGCATCGATCCTGAACAAAATCGAACGATTATGTAAGTCTATTTCTGGGACGCAACACTAGTTCCCCAGACTCACATGCTGTTGGAACCAGGGCTCCCGTCAGGCTCATACCTAGTTGGACAACAGTACGCATTCTTATGGGAGGGTCAAAATGCTCAGGAATATCCTCGCGGCCATCGTCGGCTACATTGCCATGGCCGCCGTACTCTTCGCTATCTTCTCGCTTCTGTGGCTGACGGTGGGCCCCTCGCGCGCCTTCCATCCGGCTTCGTGGGAGGTACCCGTCGGCTGGGCACTCGGCTCGCTCGTGCTCGGGCTCGTGGCGGCGTACATCGGCGGACGAGTCTGTGCCAGGATGGGGCACGATGCCAGGGCCGCCACGATTCTGATCGCCATGGTGATTGTACTCGGGGTGGTGAGGGCCCTGACGCCGGTGGAGATCCCGGCGGAACCGCGCCCTGACGACGTGTCGATGATGGAGGCGACCGCGGGCGCCCTCCACCCGGCATGGTTCAACTGGCTCAACCCGCTGATCGGGGCCGTGGGCGTCTGGTTCGGATCGAGAAAGTAGAGCGCCTGGCAGCCCATTCCCGGGCCGCAGGAGTTCGGGCCCGTCGCCTTCCGCCGATGGTACCTGGCGGCGGGAATCGATCGGGCGCTCGAAGGTTGCGCTCCGGATTGTTTCGAATATGGAAGAATTGTTGGAAAAGCCTTGATGTACCACAGGCCGTTTTCCTATGGTCACTATGGGACATGGATGTAACTTGCGTAAATGAATCCCAATCAGTACCTGAAACGGGATGTTCAAGCTCGATAGTCGGGAATTGGTTTTGACAGGATAACCGCGGTCGATCCGCTGGACCCGGATACTTGGAGCCACGCACACAGTGATTCTCGAAGAGTTGACCCTCGGCGTCGAAGAAGAGTACCAGATTATCGACCCCGAGTCCCGTGAACTTACATCCTACATCTCCGAATTCCTCGAAAAGGGAAAGCGGGTCTTTCGCGATCAGGTCAAGCCGGAATTCCTTCAGTCCCAGGTGGAGATGGGGACGGATGTGTGCCGGGACATCAAGGAGGTGCGCCGCGAGGTGACCCGTCTCAGGAGCATGGTCTGCGAGATCGCGGAAAAGAGCGGTCACCGGATCGTGGCCGCCGGCACCCATCCCTTCTCCCGCTGGCAGGAACAGGAAATCACCGAAAAGGACCGGTACCGGAGCCTGGTCGCCGACCTGCAGTACGTCGCCCGCCGCCTGCTGATCTTCGGCATGCATATACACATCGGCATACCCGACCGGGAGCTGCGTATCGATACGATGAACCAGATCAGCTACTTCATGCCCCATATCCTGGCGCTTTCCTCCTCCTCGCCCTTCTGGATGGGCGACAACACGGGACTTAAGTCCTATCGGAGCATCGTGTTTTCCGAGTTGCCCAGGACAGGCATCCCCGACCGTTTCGACTCGGCGGCCGAGTACGACCATTTCATCCGGACGATGATCAAGACAGGCTGCATGGACGAACCTACCAAGATCTGGTGGGACGTGCGGCCTCATCCCCGTTTCCCCACGATAGAACTGCGCATCTGCGACTGCATTACCCGGATCGACGAAGTGGTAGCCATCGTGGCCCTGGTCAGGGCGGTCACGGCCAGGCTCATCACGTTACGCCGCAAGAATCAGTCGTGGCGATATTACCGTCGCGACCTGGTGGCTGAGAACAAGTGGCGCGCGATCAAGGACGGGCTGGACGGCAACCTGGTCGATTTCGGAAAGGAAGAGGAAGTACCCGTACGCTACCTGATCGAGGAACTTCTGGACATCGTGGACGACGT
>JAPOOT010000449.1 GCA_026713285.1 Gemmatimonadota bacterium
ATCATATCGCGTGACCGGGCGAAGGCGCTGGCGGCCGGTTGTTCGATGACGACCTTCCACCCGAGCGGTTCGACGGTCGCGAAAGCGGCGGCCATCTCACCCGCCGGCCCGGTGTAGACCAGCGCGCCGCTCTGCCGTTCACTCAGCGCCGTGCCGACGGGAGAACCGGACAGGTCGTCCTGGCGGTATACACGGTCCCGTTCCGGATGGGCGATCAGGCGCCCGTTTCCGGACGCGACGTAAGCGTTGCCGAAGCCTTCCCTTTGTCCCTCCCCCAGTTTAATGTTGTCCACCAGGTCCCACATGTCCTTCAGGTTCACCCGCGCGGCAAGGTATCCCGTGTGCTCGCCTAAACGCCGCACGGGCACGGTGATCGTCACCGCGGGCAGACCGTCGTCTGAAATGAACACCGGGGAGACCGTGGGATCGCCGTCCTCCGGGAGTTCCAGGTCCGGCCGCGCGCGCAACGGTCCTTCGAGGCGGGTGGTCAGCTTCTCCCGCCCCGCCAGATCCAGCACGGACAGCTCGCTGAGGAAATCCTGCCGGATGACCAGATTGTCGATCAGCTTCTGGTACACCGCGTCCGTTGCATCGATCATATCCATGTTGTCCGCGGCCTGGTCGATCACGCGCCGCGCCTGTTCGATATACAACCGGATTTCGTTGCTCGCCCTGCGCGCGACCTCGAGATTGCCGTCGGCCACCGTATCTTCGATCGATCGACGGGCCGTCGCGAGCAGAAGCAGTCCGACGATCAGCACCGGAATGGTGGCCAGCGCGATATGGGATACGAGCAGCCGCGGCCACAGCCCTTCTCGTAACTTTCTGGGAAACATGGATTTGCGCGTCGTCAAGGGGAGTATTCGGTACGGGACCAGACCGCGGGCGACCGCAGCGCTTCACCCGGGCGGCCCAGGTTTTTCAAGGTGGGATCATACGCGACGTACCGGGTGTCGACAAAATAGAGGAACATGCAAGGCTGGTCCCGAATCAACAGCATCTCGAGCTGCTGGTAGACGGGTCCGGCCCGTTGCCGGTCAGGCAGCCCGAACAGGAAACTGATATTTCGGTCGACCTGGCGGTTCCGGTATCCGAGCATATTGCCCAGCCCGATGCTCTCCGAATGGAAGACCGCGTAGAGATCATCCGCTGTGGGTTCGAAGTCCTGTACGAACAGCGCAGCGTCGTAGCTGCCGACACCAAGCCGCTGGACCAGTTCTTTCTGTGTAACGGGCACGGGAACGACCTGGATGCCGATATGGTTCAGGTTCAGTTTAATGACCCGCACCGTCTTCTCGGCGGAAGTCTGCCCCCTGGAGAACAGCAGTTCGAACCGGAGGGAACGACCTTCCCGGTCGAGGAACCCGTCGCCGTCGCTGTCCTCCCAGCCCTGGAGGCGCAGCAGTTCGCGGGCTTCGCGCGGACGGAAATCGAATCCCATGTCGCCGCCCTTGAACTCGAAATCCGGGTGAATGGGGCTCTGGGCAAGCACACCCGCACCGCGTACGAGCACCTCGTCCAGAATTCGCTGACGGTTCGTGGCATAGGTCAGTGCGCGTCGTATAGCCGTGTTAGAAAGAATCGGATGCCGGTTATTGTAGAAGACCGCGGAGAAAGCGCGGCTGCCAGGCACGATCGCCTGTATCCTCGCATCGGAACGGGCCCGCTTCAGTTCCTTCAACGTGCCGTCTCGTTCCACCTCGATAAGATCCACCTCACGCACGATAAAGGCCGCCTGCAGGGACTCTGAAGTCGGGTAGAACCGGTAGACCACCCTGTCCAGATTCGCGCGGCCCCGGTGCCAGCTTTCGTTGGCCGCGAGCGTCACCGTATCGCTGACGGGCCATGACGCGACGCGGTAAGGTCCCAGTCCGATGGGGCGGGTCGTTTCCAGATGCGCGCCGGCGTCGGCGAAAAGGCCGCGGCCCATCTGGTGCCCGGGCAAAATGGGCAGGGCCGCCAGCCGGTTGGGAAAAGCTTCGATCGGCGACTTCATGATGATCCGGACCGTCTGTCGATCGAGGGCGGTTATCCGCTCGATGTTCTGGAAATAACGGTGAAAGACGGGATCATACACCCTGGAGGCCTTGTACCGGGTGTACGTGAAGATCACGTCGGCAGCGGTCAACGGCTCCCCATCGTGGAATTCAATATCCTGCTTGAGCCGGAACACCCAATCGCGGCCGCCTGAGAGCTTAATGGGCAGATAGGCCAGCCCGTCCGCAGGCATGCCTGAATCATCTACGCGAAGCAGGCCTTCCCCGTAGATCAACGAGGCGATTTCTCTCTCCACCCCCAGGCTGTTGAACAGGGGGTGGAAAGTGAGATCCCCTGCGGCCACTTTGCCGATGGTGACCGTACCACCTTGGAGGACCGGGCGGACCTGCTGTTCCGGACTCTGGCCGCGTGCCGCATCAGGCCTGGACAAAAGGGACAGTCCCAGTATCAACGTGCAGGCAAACAGTTGATTGACCGGGAAATGCCGTGCCTTCAGCATGAAAACACCGCCTGAAGTACCGTATGTGTAGGAGGGAATCGTGTGAGTTCCAGCATTTTACAATCGATCGGTGATCCTGTCAAGTTGTTTACGCCGGGGACACGGGCGAACGCGGGAACGCAGGTACGGTCATCACGGGGCCAGGCTGGCCGCCGGTCAACGCAGGTCGCCGATCAGACGGGCCCAGGCAGACCGCCGATCAACGCGGTCTGGCGGTCAACGCGGGCCGCCGGTCAACGCAGGCCGCCGGTCAACGCCGTCTGGCGGTCAACGCTGTCCGCCGGTCTGAAGGGCCCAGGCAGGCCGCCGGTCAACGCCGTCTGGCGGTCAACTTCCGATTGACATACGGCACCGGTACGGATAGATTGAGCCGCACCGCAGGATTCTCGGTGGGCAGGAGAACTGTCGGAAGCCGCGCCGTGGGGAAGGCGCCCGGTGATTGCGCAAAGCACCCGACGGAACGGTCTCGGGTACTGTCATGGTTGGAATCGTAGGATCAGGGTCTGCACCCAGACGAGCCGGCAGCATGTTAGCCCTGTTCGTCACGGCATTTCTGTACGCCTCCTGTGGGGGCGGAGACACCTTCGTACTGTCCGTTTACAATACACTGGAAAGTACCGAAGCCATTCGGGTCGACCTGGCGGGGGATACGAGGGAACTGCAGGCAGGCGCGTATACGGAGTTCCGATCCGTGAAGGCCGGGACCCAGATCGTGTCGGTGGAATCGCCCACCTGTTCAGGCGTCGCACGTGACACACTGGAAATCACCGCCGACACCGTGCTCCGGTACCGGGCTGTAAGAGATGCGGAAACGGGGGCGTGCGAGATCG
>JAPOOT010000261.1 GCA_026713285.1 Gemmatimonadota bacterium
CTCGAACACTGAAGCATCGACATCTGATGCGCCTTCAGTGGATGGTAACGGAGTCCCATCGGAGGACGGATCGGACGAAGAGCCGGTAGGAACGGCCCCCGAGATCGATAAGACCGTAGAGTCGAAGGGGAGATAAGACCAAGCGCACAACAGGTAGTAGAAAATCGGCGATAACGGGGGCGGGAGTCGTATCTCACGCTCCCGTTTTACTTTGGGTCGTATATGAACTGCTTAAAACAAAAGCCCAGCGGCGACCACACCGCTGGGCTTTCTCATCAGATAAAACAAGGCCTATTCCGAAAAGGCCTTAGCTGGACTTGGCCAGCACGTCCTTTAGGGTCTGGATGAATACCTCGGTTTCGGCTTCGGTACCGGCGGAAACCCTGATCCAGTTTCTAAATTCCTGCTGGCGCCGGGAACTTATCCAGACGTTACGAGTCCGCATTTCCCTGACTACCTGCATTGCCGACCGCTTCAGGTCGGCCATCACGAAGGTACCCTGGGACGGCAGGTATTCGATCCCCATCTCGTCGAAGGCCGCGTAACAGCGCTTTTTGAAGTCCCATACGGCTTCCCTGGACTTCTGAAGATGCTCGAGATCGCGCACAGCCGCGGCGCCGGCCACGCTGGCCAGGGTGTTCGGAGATTCCTGGTAGTACTTCCGCAATTCGTCCTGGACCTTTTGCGAGGCAACACAGTAACCCAGTCTCACGGCAGCGAGCGCGTAGGCCTTGGAGAAGGTTCTCACCACGACCACGTTGTCGTACTTGACTGCGAGCGGGATGGCCGAGGGAATCGGGTCCTGCTCCGCGAAGTGCAGATAGGCCTCGTCGATGACCACGATGGCCGAAGAAGGGACCTTTTTGACGAAAGCTTCGATTTCATCAGGCTGCAGCAACGTGCCCGTGGGATTGTTCGGATTGGTGATGACCACCAGAGAGGTCTTATCGGATGCCAGGGAGGCCATCCCGTCCAGGTCGTGCTTGTATTCCGGCGTCATCGGCGCCCGGATGATGTTTACGTCGACGCCGAACATATCGTTGTAACCACTGGCGGATCGGGAAACGGACCCGTAGCCGTACTCCGCTTCGATGACTTCGCCGCCATCGCGGCTGAGATAGGCCAGGCACAGCAGGTCGAGGATAAGACTGGATCCCGGGGTCAGCATGAATGGACCGGGGGGCGGACGGAAAAACGAGCGCCGCCTTGAATTGTCAGGCTCGGGCAGTTCCACCCCGTCGAAGGTCGACAGGGCCTGCATCAGATCGCTCAGGTCCGTACCATAGCGGTTGACGCCGAACAACCGGTTCGCCATGGCTTCGATGGCCCGCGGCGACGGTCCAAGCGGATTCTCATTCAGGCTCATGCGGACGAGACCCGGCTGGACGCCTACGCCCCGGATGGCTTCGATGGTGGGCCTGCCGCCCGTGATCATCTGCGTGGCCATCGCAATCCTGTCTGACATGGACAGTGCGACACCGGCCGTTCCGGCGGCGAGCGCGCCCTTCATGAATCCTCGACGTGTCCAGGCATTCCGGGCTGTTTCTGACACATGCATATTCGACTCCTTGAATAAATCCAGACTTGGTAGATCCGTTTGGGTTGAATGAGAGAATACAGTAATGAGAGAATACAGTTTTAACTCTTACAAACCAGCGCCCCGCTTTCTTCAAAATTACACTGCCTCCTCCGTCCGTACACCTTGACATCCCTTCGAACAGGGCGTTACAATGAACTTGTATGCACGACCTCCTTCTCGAAATATCGCACCTGTCCGCCATAATCCCCACAGACGACGGTCCCGTCCGGGCCGTGCGCGACGTTTCGTTTCAGATCAGGCGGGGCAGGACACTCGGCGTGGTCGGTGAAAGCGGCTGCGGCAAGAGCATGATGGGGCTGTCCCTGATGCGACTGGTGCCCAGACCGGGTTACGTGAAAGGAGAGATCGTTCTTCACGATCGGGAAGGCGGTTCAGGAATCGGGATTCACGATCTCGAGCAGAATGGCGATGCCATGCGGAGAATCCGGGGCCGGAAAATCGCCATGATCTTCCAGGAACCCATGACCGCCCTCAACCCGGTATACACCGTGGGGAACCAGATCGGCGAAGCCCTCCGTCTGCACCACGGCATGGACCGGGAGCATGCCCGTTCCCGCGCGGTGCAGGCACTTTCCGAGGTCGGCATACCCGGTGCGCGGCAGCGGGTGGACGAGTATCCCCACGAACTGTCCGGCGGCATGCGGCAGCGCGCCATGATCGCCATGGCCCTGTCATGCGGTCCAGAACTGCTGATCGCCGACGAGCCCACCACGGCGCTGGACGTGACGATCCAGGCCCAGATCCTCGACCTGCTGAGAGAACTCCAGAAAAGCCATAATATGGCCATCCTGATGATCACACACGACCTGGGGGTGATCGCCGACATGGCCGACGAGATCATGATCATGTACGCTGGTCAGGTGGTCGAAACCGGCTCGCCCGAACGGATCTTCTACCAACCGGCCCATCCGTATACCAGGGGTCTGCTCGATTCGGCGCCGAGGATCAATCGCGAAAGGGCGTCCAGGCTGTCTACGATACCGGGTACGGTTCCTTCTCCGCTCAACCTGCCGAAGGGCTGCGCATTCGCGCCTCGTTGCCGGTACGCCACGGAGCAGTGCGCCACGGAACCGCCGTTAGAGGAAATCGCAGAAGGGCACCGCGCACGGTGCTGGCACGTTGAACGCGTAGCAATGGATCAATAGCGCATATGGGCCCGGTCGGTTTCCGGGCCGATCGCTTGTGGGGCCGTCCGCTAGTGGGCCGGCCGCCCGTGTTTCGGCGACTGCCGCACTGCATGACAGCATACAGCGCCACCAGGCCTCGAAGCTACCGGCGCCCTCATCCAGCCAGACGCAGATGTCCACGGAGATCCCGTCATGTCCACCATACTCGAGGTGCGGAACCTGAAGAAGTACTATCCTGTCCGCAAGGGGCTATGGCGCCGCAAGCGGGGCGACGTCCGGGCAGTGGACGGCGTGGATCTGCACTGCGACGCGGGGGAGACCCTGGGACTGGCGGGCGAAAGCGGTTGCGGCAAGACCACCCTCGGACGCTGCGTGCTGAAGACGATCCCGTCCACGGAAGGCGATATATACTTCGGTGCGGAGAAGGCGAATCTGAGCTCCCTTGACCGGCGTGGAATGAAGCCCTACCGGCGCCGGATGCAGATGGTGTTCCAGGATCCGAATTCCTCCCTCAATCCACGGATGACGGTGAGTGATATCGTGGGGGAACCCCTTCGTGTGAACGGGCTGGCCCGGGGGGCGGAGCTCGAAGACCAGGTAGCCGGCCTGCTTGCGGACGTGGGACTGAACGCGGCGGACATGCGACGCTATCCTCACGCCTTCAGCGGTGGCCAGCGCCAGCGCATCGGCATCGCCCGGGCCCTGTCCCTGCGGCCGGAACTGGTCATTGCGGACGAACCCGTATCGGCGCTGGACGTTTCGGTCCAGTCACAGATTCTGAACCTGCTTGTCTCGCTCAAGGACCGCCTGGGCCTGTCCTATATCTTCATCACGCACGACCTGAGCGTGCTGCAGCACATCAGCGACCGGGTGGCGATCATGTACCTGGGCCGGATCGTGGAAACGGGTCCCTCCGAACAAGTCTGCCACAACCCGCTCCACCCATACACGGAGGCGCTGATCTCCGCCGTGCCGGTAGCCGATCCCGCGGTGCAGAAGAAACGGAAGCGCATCGCCCTGCCCGGCGACGTGCCCGATCCCGCATCGCCGCCGAAAGGGTGCTATTTCCATCCGAGGTGTCGATACGCAACCGACCTGTGCAGGGAGTCCGATCCCCCGCTGAAGACCTACCCCGGAGGCGTCGAAGCGGCGTGCCATTACAGCGACACGCTGTCCCTCCAGGGCATTTGACCGGCCAGACATTCGCATGCTGGAGTCACGGATGA
>JAPOOT010000195.1 GCA_026713285.1 Gemmatimonadota bacterium
GTGGTCGTCCAGGTGGTGATGAACGCCCCGCTCGTTCCCCCAGGTGTAGAGGCCGTCGATCAGCGTCGTGACCCCCGAGTATTCGCAGCCTGCGGCGATCAACCGCATGGACGCTCCTTTCGTCGATATCGGAATGGTTTCAATCCAGTTCCTCGTAAGCCTGCGTATACCGCTGCAGCGCGTCGTAATCCAGGTCGCATCCCAGTCCCGGCTTCATCGGCGTGGGCACGTGGCCGTCGACGAAGGTGATGGGTTCGAGGATCAGGTCGTCCTCCCGGGTCCACCCGCCGACGAAATCGGACGCCATGGTGCAGTTCGGCGCCGCGGCCGCGGCATGGACGAAGGAGGTGTCCGAAATCCCCAGGTCGTTTCCCGATCCATGCCAGCACGGGAGTCCGGCCGAGGCGGCCGTGGCGGCATTGCGCTGGAAGCCGAACATGCTGCCTCCCAGGTTCACGCAATCCACCACGCCCCGGCCCCCGTCGGCCTGCAGGGCGCGGACCACGCCCGGCCCGTCTCCCAGGTGCATGGCCAGGGGGAAAGGGATGGCCCCGTGGATCTCTTCGTAACCTTCGATGTCCGACTTGGGTATGGGGTCCTCGAACACCTCCACGTTTCCCAGCGGTTCGAGACGCTCCGCCAGCTCGATGGTCTGCGCGGCGGTGTAGAACCGTTCGTTGGGGTCCACGGTCACCTTGAATCCGGGCCCCGCCACGTCGCGCATGGCCTTCAGGCGCTCGTACATGGGTTCCTCGAGCCGGCACTTGATCTTGACTCCCGTAAACCCCTGCCGCATCCCTCGTTCCACGGCCCTGGCGCCGTCCTCCGGCGTCTGGTGGCCCATCCAGTAATCGGCGCGGACACGGTCGCGGACGGCGCCTCCGAGCAACGTATGCACGGGCAGGTCGCGGACCCGTCCCACGAGGTCCAGCACGGCCATCTCGAAGGCGTCGTACGCCGGACCGGTACCTGCCGTGATGTCGTCGCCCGCCCGTTCGGCCCGCCGTCCGAAGATATCCTGCGGGGCCACGTCCTCGGGGTCGCGGCCGATCAGCAGCGCCGCGCCTTCCCTGACCTCCTCGATGGGTACGCCGCGCCAGGTCTCCCCGATGCCCGAGAACCCGGTGTCCGTATCGACACGGATGATGTGCTTCGGGACCTCGTCCCAGCCGGCCTTCGCAGCGTATTCAGGGCTGTGGACGCGGCCCGGTATGGTGGGTACGACGACGGTCCAGACTGCAACGGATGTGATCTTCATCCAGGACTCCCTTTTTAGGGGCGAAAACGTCGCTTCAGTTGTTCCGCCACCCTGCGATGAAAGTGTCCACGCTCAGGCAGGAAGGCATTTCCTCGAAGTAGTAGTGCATGGGGTCCGATTGAAACCCCGGCACGTACTGCACGGCTTCTGACTGCATCATTCCGTCGAGCGGGGCGAAGCGCTGCCAGAGGGTGTCCAGTTCCCCGTCGGCAAACCGGGGTTTCAGGTCCTCGTCGTGCGAGATGTCGCTGCCGTAGTGCGGCCGGACGGGATGTGCGGAGAACTTCATCTTGTAGACGATCTTGGACAGGAGCACGACGCACACGATACGCCCGATTTCGCCGGGGTGCAGCGCGGCAAGGCCTTCCTGGAAAGCGTCCTCGTCCCGGCCGATGACGGCGCGGAAAATGGACTCTATCAGGTCTGACTCCTCGTCATACCTGCGCTTGACGTCCTCGAAAACGGCCTGCAGATCGGAGGGCAGGCATTCGGTGAAGGAGAGATCCCTGAAGGTGCGGTTGACGTAGGGGAAGACCGGACCGCCGTAGGACCGGTAGCCCAGGTGGATGGTGCGCCTCATCCGGGCGCTGTAATTGCTCCCCCAGTGCAGGATCGTATTGGTATAGACCACCCCGTCGCCCGCATTCAACTCGACCTGGACGGCGCCGGGCAGTACCTCGCGGGGATTCCGTCCCAGGCAGCGGTTCTCATCGGCCGTGTTCCCCCGTCGATGACTCTTCGGCACGACCCAGAGCACGTTGTCATCGTAGAGCGGGATGTTCCACTGTAGATAACCGGGAGCGTTGTTCAGCAGGTCATCCTGCAGGCCCCTGAGCGGCGCCTGGTCGATGGGATGTATGTCCCGGTGCCATGCCGCCGGACCGTGGTCTTCCAACGGGTTGCACATGAAGAAGAAACCGGTGTTTCCCGCGGCTTTCGCGTTCATGATGCGCCGGCTGACCCCCATGGTATGCTCGTGCAGGCCGAAGGCCATGGTATTGGCCGTGTCCTCGTCCACGAGGGATTCGAAGTTCAGCCGGGGCTGGGAACTGACCGCCCACTGGCCTCCGGGCGGATCGTCCGGTTTCCTTTCCCTGGCCCA
>JAPOOT010000167.1 GCA_026713285.1 Gemmatimonadota bacterium
ATGGCCACGAATTGGGCGAAAGCTCCCCATCCGGAGAATCCCGGCTGGTATTCGTCATCACAGATGTGGTGATTGCCGGCCAGGCACTGCGCGCAGACACCACAACCGCCGCAGAACGGTACGGTCACCCGGTCCCCGATCTGCCAGTTCCGAACCAGGCCGCCCTTTTCGACAACAACGCCGGCGAATTCGTGTCCCGGCACGTGGGGCAGCTGGATCGACGTGTCGTGTCCCATCCAACCGTGCCAGTCGCTTCGGCAGATGCCGTTAGCCCGCACCTCGATCACGACACCGTCCTTCGACGGCACGGGATCGGGAACTTCCCGCACCTCGAGCGACTTTCCGAAGGCGTCCACTACGGCGGCTTTCATCGTGCTATCCAAAAGTTTGGCGGGAGCTTCGGTGACCGCGGGGCCACCGGACACGCCCGCCTCGTGATCCGGGGATTGAACTTGAAACCTGAGTGACAGGGGATCCTAGAGGCGCCAGACCACCAGGAACTGAACGGTGTTCTCGTCCTCGTCCGTACCGATTTTATTTCTCCAGTACTGGTACTCGATTCCCGCCAGCAGCTGATTGGGCTCGTTGGCTATGGCCCGGCCGAGATCCCAGACGAACTGCGGCTGTGCGAGGATCGATCCGTCGTACCGGCCGCCGAGTTCGTTGGACCTGCTCCCGATATACTCCGCGTGACCCATGATCGCAAAAGACTGGTTTCCTATTTCGAATGGCGCGGCCCAGTTAACGTCGAACATGAAGCTGTGGCCTTCCTTCGGCGCGCCGCCCTTATCAAAGCCGAAGCTCCGGTCGATATAGGCGGTGAGGTCGGTGTTCAGGAACAGAAATCCCGGGATATCCCAGGATGCCCTGAATCCGGGGAGAAACTTGAGCAACTTCGCGTCACCGCCAACATTGACTCCGGCTATGATCGCCAGGTCGGCAATGAGCCCCAGGCTGGCGCCGGACTGTTGCAGTTTGCCGATACTGAGCGTCGGATACCACTCGCCATAGAAATCGCGGTCGTTGAATCCGTCTCTCTCCTGGTCGACGGTGTAATTGATAAAGTAGAAACTGTCTCCAAGCTTCCAACGGGACGCCTGCAGCACGGCGACCACCAGGGACGTCACGCTTTTTTTCGCGAATGGGTTTCTGAGTTTTCCGACCTTCAGTTGAAAATCAGTCTGGGCGGAAGCCGTGGAGGTCACGGCGGTAATCATCAGGGTCAATACCGCGAATCGCCGGACGAGCCGGACGAGCCGGACGAGCCGGGCGAGCCGGACGCAGCAGGAGGCTGATATCTTCATTCCCATGTCCCTGTTCCGGAGGGCTTCCACCCCCCGCACCTTTCGTGTGTTGCTGCCTGAAACGGGTCGATTTGACTCATTACCCCCAGCGGTCGGGGTTTATCCCAGGCGCTTCGCTCTTCATCCCCTTCGGCTTGTGCGGTTGCAGCCATTCCAGGCCCGTGGTGTTCAGGCTCTGCAGGAAGGGCCTGGCCTGGGCCGGCGCGGAGGCAACGTCAGAAGCGTCCCACTCTTCCATTGGTTGTACGGGTCCCGACCAGGCCGGCCGGTAACCGAACTGGATCAGCTCCCGGGGTACCGTATCGCGGTTGGGATGGGTACCGTGGAAAACGTCCTTGGGAATCACCAGGGCCGATCCGGCTTTCGCGCACAGGGTCACCTCCTGGGGATGGGACTTGTAGCGCACGTAGGGGTTGCCATGGGCGTGGAAGGACAGGTGCGATCGCGGCAAGACCCGGAACGGCGCCCTTTCCGGCGGCAGATCGTCCAGATAATACAGCACGCGCACCAGCCGCGGCGAACTGCCCTCGTAACTGAAAATGGAGGAGCCGTACGGCTGGCCGTCCGTGTGCATGGAAATAGGTGGCGACCCCGAGAGGGTCCGCGTGAACAGGCCTCGCGTAAACACGATGTCGGGGCCCATCAGCGCCTCGAGAAACGCGACCATGGGCGGATGGCCGATCAATGCGCACGTGGCCGGACTATGCCACTGGGCTTCGAGACAATAGGTCTGGCAGTCGCTGTAGTCCTTGCACTCCATGGGCACATCGGACAGTTCGGCTTTAAGATCGGCGATGTGATCGGCGTCGAGCATTTCCGGGAGCAGCACATAGCCCTCGACTTCCAGGTGATGGATGCGCTGGGTCGTGGTGAAGGAATTGAAATCCGTCTCGTCGACGTGCATGAACCCGATTTCTTCACTCGGATCGATTTTAACCGTGGCGCTTTCCATGATGTGCTCCTTGACAGACGGCCATTGCTTATCCCGGTGTCTGAGAAAACTAAATGTAACACCAGGGTGTTTCAAGTGTTTTCCGCGGGTACTCCGTGCGCGGGGTAGCGCTCCGCCTCAGACCCGGTCAGCGCTCCGCCTCAGACCCGGCCAGCGCTCCGCCTCAGACCCGGCCAGCGCTCCGCCTCAGACCCGGCCAGCGCTCCGCCTCAGACCCGGCCAGCGCCCCGCCTCATGAATTGCCCGGATGCCGATTCGGCGGGCGAACTCCCCTGATTCACGCCGGCGGGGCGAAATGCCGGCGCACGAAATCCCAGGCCGGTTTCTTGTAAAACCGGTGACCGCCTTCACCGACGGCCAACTCGCATTTTTCGGCGGCGCCGGCGACCGCGTAGACGGCCTTGAGCCGGTCGTATGCGGCATGGACCTGGTCGATGGGGAAGATGCGGTCATACCGTCCCGCGATGGCGCAGAAGGGGCGGGGGGCGATCAAACCTGCCACGTCGTACATTTCACCCAGGCGCAGCATGCCGGGCACATAGTTGCATTCGCAGTGGTGGATCGTCCCGATGCTTCCCACGAAAGTACAGAAATAACACCCGGGCATGGAAAGGGCGATCCGGGTATCGCAGGCCGAGGCGAATAGCGATATCGTACCGCCACCCGAATTGCCCGTGATGGCTATGCGATCGGCATCAATCGGCAGATGCGCTATCGCCCAGTCGATCAGGCGGGACGTGTCCCACACGCGTTCGCCGATGGGCGTTCTCCCAAGCAGCAGATCGTGGACGAGCTGGTCGCGGCAGGAGTGCATTTTATCGGCCTGGATGTCGTCCGCGGTGCGCGTTTCTCCGAAGGCCCGCGCGGTCGGCGCGATGACGATGTATCCTTCCTCGGCCGCCGCCTGCCGGGCGATATCGCGCTCACCCTCCATCATGTGCGCCTCTTCCGCTTCGTCCCGTGCAATGCCCACGTATATGCGCGGATGGTTGTGGCCGTGGGGCACGAGGACCAGCGGAAGCTTCCCGTCGCGGTCCGTACCGTCCTCGCATTCGTGCCTGCGCTTCACGCCCTTCGGCATCAAGAGATAGAATGGCAATGGCACCGTCGGTTCGACCCAGAGATACCAGCGTTCCCGGACGTGACTGCCCAGGTCGGCAGACTCGAGCCGCTCCGCCTTCGGCACGTAACCCGCCAGGTCCGAAGCCATGTGGTCCAGGCCAAGGGCATCCCGCAGTTTCGGACGGAAGGCGGCCTGCCAGGCCGACAGTTCCTCCGGATCCGTCGCCCTGAAGGCATACGCTTTTGGAACGTTCTGGTACAGGATATTCAGGTGTTCTTTATTGTCATATGGCTTGAATGTTCTGGCAGCATGATTTTCAATCCGGGATACCATCATGAACTCCGTGTTGCATTGCGATGATCGGGTTTGACGGCGCGCATGGCACGCACCCGCCCGAATGCCTGTTTGTCAGACGAAAAGGATGATGTTCAGTCCCATGGCGCACAAAGTGCTAACACGGAGCGTCCTGCGACGTTCCGGTACGCAATCGGATTTCCCCCGGCGGATCGCCGAGATCCGGTACCGGGAGCAGGGCGCCTCCGCGGAGCGAGGATTCATGGGCTGCGAGTCCGGGAAGCATGTACCTGGCGGCGTCCCAGGCGTTGTTCGGGGGTAGCGTTCCGTTGATGCAGGACATTACAAAATCGTCGACCAGGAACTGGTGGCTGCCCGCATGGCCGTTGGGCAGTCCTGCGAATGCTTCCGGCAGCCGTTCCACGGGATGCACCCTGGAGACGCCCATATGGGTGCCGTCGGAAGCGGTCACCTTGCGCATCGGATCGCTTCCCGGCACGGGCTGGCCGGAGCAGGCGAGCAGGTCATCGAGGCGCTCCACGGGTTCGCCGTCCTTGCAGAGCCAGGCCGCGCCCGCGGCGGAATGTTCGAAGCCGCCTTCGGTACCCTGCAGGCCCATGCGCACGCAGACGGGATGACCTACGCGCCGGAATTCGTTGATGCGGCAGACACTCCCATCGGACATGCTGAACAGCGCACTCTGGTTGCTGAAGGGATTGCACCAGTCGTTGGACTCGTAAATCCCGTCCTCGCCTTTGTCTTCAAATCCCTGGCAGGACACCCGGGTCATGCGGGCGCCGGTGATGGATACGATCTGGCTCGTCGAATGGGTCGGGTAGTACATGGGCGGTATGCCGGCTGTCTCCCGCCAGTGCTTACCGCCCCGCCAGCGCGCCACCTCGTAGAGGCCGTGGTCCCAGTCATGGTAGTATTCCGCCTGGCCGTAGACGATGCGACCGAAAGCGCCCCGCGCATACTGCTCCCGGCAATACAATACGCCTGGATAATAGTAGCTGGTCTCACCGAGCATGTAGACGGCGCCCAAGGCCCCGGCAGCGGTCACCAGTCTTTCGATCTCGGCCACGCTGATCCCCGGCGGCACGGCCGAGTACACGTGTTTTCCGGCTTCCAAAGCCTGGACGGCCTGCGGACCGTGAAGCCAGTTCTGGGTAAAAAGGCACACGGCGTCCACGCCGGTTCCACAGAAATCATCGAGGGAGGCGCAGGTGTCCTTGATCCGGAAACGGGCGGCCGAATGAGCCAGTTTTTCGTCGTCCAGGTCGCACAGCACCACCCGATCGACCTGCGGATGCGCCTTGAACAGGGGGATGAAAGCTTGCGCGAACGCCCCGGCGCCAACGATACCGACCTGGAGTTTCATTTTCACCTCATTTTGGACCGAGGATTCGGCGCAAGAACGCCAGTGCGCGGGGAATGGCGGCCGGCATGGACGTGATTTCGTGGGTTCCGCCCGGGTAAATGAAGGCCTCGAATTCCGGCGCTCCCCGTCCGATTTCCTCCATGGCCCGTATCATGGATTCGGCCTGGGTGACCGAGACCACCCCGTCCATATCGCCGTGGTGAACCTGCAACGGCGGCATATCCTCGACGAAGAAGACGGCGGACCGCCGGATGAGCGCCAGCCGGGCGTCCTGAAGCGTTATGTCCCCTGCCCACCAGGGTACGACGTAGTTGGCGCGCATATATTCGACACCGGGCAGGTCGACGGTCACGCCCCTCACCAGGAGACTGGTGATGTCGCGCGCCCAGTCGTTCTGGAAATCCGTCGGGCCGAAGAACGTGATGACTCCCGCGACACGCGCGTCCCGTATCCCCATCAGCATCGCCACGCCGCCGCCTCTACTGACGCCCACCACGATGTACCCGTCGGTTGAGGCTTCCGGTATGGTGTCCATGGCGAGGCTGACCAGCGCCATCGTGTCGTCCACGTCGCGGTCCCACGGACTGGCCGGGCCCTCCGAAGTCCACGCCCGCCCCCCGTATTCGAGCGGTTCGTCCCGGTACGACGGGATCACGTAGATGAAGTCGTCCCGCATCTCTCCGAGGGCGATGGTCAATATGAGCAACGTGCTTTCCACCGACACGCCGTCGTCGCCGCCATGGGCGAATACCAGTATGGGAAGACGCTCAGTGCCCGCGCCGCGCGGCACGACGATGGCGCCGAAATGACGTACGCCGGCGACCTGGTGCGAGACGATCCGCAGGGTGGTCGGACTACCCCCCATGCTGAAGGGTTCTTCAATCTCGACCGTCCCCCCGGCCGGCGAGACGTCCCGCGTGGCCCAGTCGGCGCGGATCGCCGACAATTCCGCCTCTTCGGGCGGTGCGAACAGGACGTCGAGCGAGTCTTCCACGGAGACGGCATGGCCGCTGACGTTTACGGTGACGCCGGAAACGCTAACAACCAGCGTTTGCAGTCCCGATACCGGTCCGAGCGTCCAGTTCGTGGCTGCCTTGCCGTCCGGACCGGTTCCTGCGGTAGTTGGTTCCGTGAAGCCGTGGCCGGGTGCGAACAAGACGTGCGCGCCGGACATGGGCCGTTCTTCTTCATCGAGCACCTGGACCACAATCGGTTCCCGCAGGCTCGAACCGGCCAGTGCGCGCTGCCCGTCGCCGGAAACGACACTTATCCTGGCGGCGCGGGGCGGGTCCGCGGGTTCGGGTGTGGTCGGACCTTCCCTGCCGCAGGAAACCAGGACGGCAAGGGACAGAAGCAACGCTACCGGAGAAAGGAGGCGCAGGCGGCAGAAGGAATAATCATGACGTGCGTCTGGTCCCGGTATCATCTCATATGTGGAGAAACGGGCTGTTTTCATCATCAACCGCTGATCAATTATCCTTTATCTACGATTCAATTACACGCAATCTATTGTGCGGCAGGCATATAACGTGCGGCAAGCATATAATGTAAGACAAGCATATAATGTAAGACAAGGTCACGGAGATTGGAAGTTCCCTTTTCACGAATCGTCCAATTGGACGGGTTGGCCGGAAATGGCAGTCCGCCTTCGTTCCAGCGTCATGTATGGCGATCTAGGTGGAGACTCGCAAGGCAGATACACGCTGAAGCCATAAAAGGCACGCTATGCCCGCCGCGGCCAGCATACCATTGAAACTGAATACCAGAATCCAGGCCGACTGCCCGCTGGAAAGGTCGAGTATCGATCCCGCCAGAACAGGCGCGCCGGTTCCCACCACAAATCCGATGAAGGACTGCAAGGCCTGTGCGGAACCGACCAGGTTTCTCGGGGCGAGTTCCGTGACGGCCGTCGAGTAGATGGCGGAATCGGCGGCCGTAAAGAATCCGTAAAGAAAACCCAGGGCGACGAGGTATGTGAACGGCAATCCAACCAGCCAACCGGCCAGGAATGAACATGTGCCGCTGACTGCGAATATCCACAACGCCGACCTGATTCTTCCGATCCTGTCCGAAGTCCATCCACCCAATAGCACGGCGAAGATACCAGTCATGAACATCAAGCCGGCCAGGGTGGCGGCCCTCGATGCCGCGTTGTCCGAATCGAGACCCCCCATCATGAGCGCTGCGCCGAGCAGCAGGGGCAGCCAAAGGCGGGCCACGAAGAGTTCGGCCGTGTGCAGCGCGTAGGCCATGATCACCAGCATCAGCCGACGGTCACGCAATGGCGCCAGGGACAGCCATCCGGCTATCGGCGTAGTTCGTTCGCTCCGGGACACAACGGTTCTTCTTTCAAAGGCCAGCAGCAACGTGATCGCGACGCCGACGAGGCCGGGCAGTGTCGTGGCGAGGTAGGCAGATTCCCAGCTTCCGAACAGGTCCAGAAGAATGCCCATGAGCACGTATGAAACCGTCGTGCCCGCATATCCTGAACTCACGAAGACCCCAACGGCCAGGCCGCGTCCCCTTGCGGAGAACCTGAGCGAGGCGAGCCGGATCCCCGTGATGTATACGCATACGTGCCCCACACCGTACAGAAACCGAAGCGCGCTCGCGGTCCACAGCCCTTCCGCCAACAGAGGGAACAGCACGCCGCTGATAGCCGTCAGGGAGATGCCCGCGAGCATGATCGCAAACGGCCTGAACCGGTCGGTAAAGGGAATGATCAGCAGCGAGGACGCCGCGTAGCCGGCCAGGTATGCCGAAAAGGCCACGCCAGACTGGGTATTGTTCAGCCCCCATTCCACCCGAATGAACGGCAGGGACGCCACGTAGCTCGAGGAAGACAGCAGCACGAGAAACAGCGACGAACTCATCGCTGCCAGCCAGGCGACGTCCACCCAGGAGGTCTGTGCGGCGCCGTGTGCGATGTCGCTTCGGTTCTTCTCGGCGCTTTCGGGGGAATCGGAACGGTTCGAAGGAAACAACAGACGTAGTTTCGTGTTTGATTTGGGACCCGGTCACTACCGGTCTTTGCTCAGAGTGAATCCCGCGTAAACTTCGCGTGAATGGAGGTTTCAAATGTCGGACTCGAAATTTGACGACGTTGCATGTTTGGCATCACGACCGCTCGCCGGTCTGCTTACCGATTGATATCGCCACCGGCGCTGTTGCGGATTAATTCTGACACAGCGCGGATCCTCTCCGCCACGGCGTCAAGCACTTTGTCATACTCGACCTCGGTCGGCAGTGGGATCGGGACGAGAACGGCGGAGCCTTCATCGAAACACTCGGGTGGATCCTTTTGCCTCATAGGCCTCAGAGCCTCCCGAGTCCGGTCTATCGGGACCGCTTTATTCTCTATCCACTGTTCGAAGATCAACCACAGCGGAGAATCAGGATAGAAACCCCTGCCCCAACGATTAGTATCAATACCGAACCATGTTCCTGTATTCGCAATACGTATGTATCGGCCGTAGCCATAGTAACGCGGGACGGCCTTCAACCCGTCTATCGTTGTGCATCCTTCCTCAACCGACCGCGCGGTTGCGTCATCGATGAGTCGCCTCAGACCATTCAGACGACGTGGAAACGCAGGCGCCAGCTCCTCCGGATAGAGCGGAGGGAATCCACTCTCATCAATCCGGTTGACGAATCCCTTGAGTTGCCGGATCTCATCTAACATATCCGCGTCGCCGGCGTTCTCCATGCGATTCAGCAGATCCGACCAACTGGTCGACATGATGAGTATACGATCGGATTCCTCGCCGCCAATCCTGACACTCTTGAATGTTGTGCTGGTTAAGATCCGGACCGGCCATTCGGTGCCTGCCCGGTGCCGCAATTCAGCCCAGAGCGTTTCGACCCGGGAGCCGGGCGCGACGAACAGGAGTGCTTTGTCTTTATCTACTTCAACTGCCTTCAGCCGTCTAAGATATGCGTTTGGCTGATTCGAGGTGAGTCCGGCCCAGAACTTCGCTTCGATAATCAGGGACTCATTGCCGCTTCGATCGTATCCGACCAGATCGGGTCGCGTTCCTTCCTCTCCGCCAACCTGCGTCAGGACACTTACTATCTCTCCTGTATCCGCACCACCACCATTCACAAGGTCTTTAACGACTCTTCGAGCGGAGGCGGACTTCAGTATGTATCCAAGCGCTTCAACGGCGACATCCTCGTGCCGCGAAGATAGCATCCAGGCAAGATGAGCCAGCAAGGTATCATCGTTCGTCTTTTTTGCCATTATACGATCCTCTCCCGTGGTCATGGCCATGGTTACGTCGATAGAACATTCAGCCAATTTAAAGCGTTCTTTCTTTACTTTTCAACAATTACATGCATTGATTCCATGATGGCGTGTGTTAGTTCGATACACAGCGAGGTACCGTCGATCCACTCAATCGCAGGCACGTCTTCAAAGCGATGTACGCTGCCCGTAGAACCCTCGTGCCGGCGATACTCCATAGCATTGGATCGATCGTATAGCGTACGAAGCAATGGAGGTGCGAATTGATCAAATTAGTCTGCTGGAACATCGCCAAGAACCACGACCCGTGGCGATGTCTGGTCAAGAACGAGATCAGGGCCGACATAGCGTTGCTGCAAGAGGCTACTATGCCTCCTGAAGATGTGGATCTGGAGGTGGACCCTGCGCCGTTCCGTGACCCGAAGACAGGTAAGGGGCTTTCGCGGTGTGCCATCGTGAAACTCTCCGACCGGGTGGATGTGAAAGTGAAATATCTGACGCCGGTACCGCTTAGCTGTGCCCAGGATGGAGACTTCAAAACCACTCATCCCGGATGCCTGGCCGCCGCCATCATCACCCCGCCCGATGGCGATTCCTTTTACGCGGTCTCGTTTTGCCCGGAATACGAGAAACCGCATCGATGCACGGGAAAGATGGCCTGGGACATCGTCGACGCATCGGTCCATCGCGTCATCTCCGACCTGTCCCTGCTCATTGGCAGGCAGAGAGGCCATCGCATCATCGCCGCAGGAGATCTCACCATCTACCATGGCTTCGGCGAAGACAAGGGCGGCTTTTGGAAGGGGCGGTATGACACCGTGTTCAATCGCATGGCGGCTCTCGGTCTCCCCTTCGTTGGCCCTCAGCATCCCCATGGCCGCCAGGCCGATCCCTGGCCGCCAGAATTGCCTGAGGACAGCAAGAACGTTCCTACATACTGCAAGACGTTCAGACAAAACCCCGCAGCGGCAGTCCATCAACTGGACTACGTATTCGCGTCCGAGAGCATGGCCGATTCCGTCAAGGTGCGCGCCTTGAACCGCCCTGAAGAATGGGGGCCAAGCGATCACTGCAGGATTGAAATCGAGGTCGAGTAGAGGTAGTACATGGCTACACGAGGAAACTCGGACACAACCTACCTGGCCCTCCTGCGCGGAATAAACGTGGGCGGCAAGAACGTGATTAAGATGGCGGACCTCCGGAACTGCTTCGAGGCCAACGGCTTCCGCGACGTCGTCACCTATATCCAAAGCGGGAATGTGATCTTCCGTTCGCCCGCATCCGGTCTCAGCACTCTGACGAACCGAATCGAGGAGATGCTGGCTTCGGCGTTTGACTACGAAGCGAGTGTCGTGTTACGCTCACGAAGGCAGATGCCGGCAGTGGTTTCCGATGCGCCGTCGGGCTTCGGTGAACGGCCGGAGACGTACCGCTACGACGTTATCTTCCTTAAGGCTCCCCTTACGGCAACTGCCGCCATGGAGCATGTCCCTGCGAGACCCGGTGTGGATGAATCCTGGGCAGGCAGTGGTGTGCTCTACTACTCGAGACGCATCGACCAGGCCTCGCGAAGCTATCTCAGCCGCCTCGCGTCCATGCCCATGTACCAGCGCGTTACCGTCCGCAACTGGAACACGACGACCAGGCTGCTTGAACTGATGGAAAGAGACTGAATCGCGGCCAACCTGGACGATGCCCGTGCCTGCTTTCTGCTATCTGCCAATCGCGGATTTGCACAGCGATTTCCGCGTAGACTGGCGCGATGTCCGAGCCGATCGTCGCGAGGTCCGAGTTGATCGTCGCGTTAGAGGGCAAGGCTTCACTCGGCGATGCACCGTCCATCGTTAAACGCCAAAACCGGTGGTGCGGGAATTGAGCAGTCGGAAACGTACCCATACAGCTCATTCATCTTAGCTTCAAAGGCGTCATACGCTGTCAGCCGAATAGCTA
>JAPOOT010000129.1 GCA_026713285.1 Gemmatimonadota bacterium
CCGCACCGCTGCGCAGGGGGAGCCTGGGCAAAAACGGCGCAGTGGGTGACCGTTAAGGCGGCAAAGGTCAGGAAAAAACGCTTTAAGAAAGGAAGGGATGGAATACTACAAACCATGACGTTCGGTCAGGCTCCATGGACCACCAACCATCAGCCGGTCGGACTGATACACCGAATCGAATGCACTGAGCATAGCGATCGTACGTGGAGGATTCGAATCGTCCTGGTAATCAGCTTCCCGTTGTCTCTTCGCGCTGGTGTTTAGGCGGAATGGGGAAGCGCTCCGCGTAGTGGGACAGATCCTTGCCCGCGATCAGGTCTTCCAGGATGTCTTCGTTCTTGTCCCAATGCTGATCGTTCGGGTGGACGTCCAGCGCAATGCGCCCCTCGCTGTCGATCAAATAAGTGACGGGAATCCCGTAGCGTTGGTTGGTCTTGGCCCGGAACTGGCGTTCCCAGTAGCCGCGGAAGTCGAAAAGGGAGGTTGCGCTGTTCATATAATACGCGATGACCTTTTCGTTCCGCGCCGCGATCCCGGCCATCTTGTCCGGATCGTTTTTCTCCGATTCGTCGGAAGGACGAACCAGTCTGGCCGCTTGCAGACCTTGCTTGAACAGTTCCAGTCCGGGACCGAAGCCTTCCTCGAACTCACTGGGATCGAGGGGTTTCTCGTCCTTGTAGAATTTGTTTACGCCGACGAACAGAAAGTCGATTCGACCTTCGTACTTCTTCGCGATGTCCATCAGGGGTTCCGCATCCCTGATGCAGGGCGGGCACCACCAGGCCCAGAAGTTCACGAACAGGGGCCGGCCCCGGAAGTCCTCCAGGGTCACCTTCGTTCCATCCAGGGCGTACACTTCGAAGTTTGGCGCCATATGGCCGATCTCGGTGCCGATCGCTACACCCTTGCTATCGTTTCCGGCGATCGGCTCATTTTCGTTTTCGCCGGGTGTCCCGCTACACGCGATTCCAAGCGTTCCGGCAATCAGACCCGGCATCAGTAGCGTCCGTACGGTTTCTTTCCACAAGCGCCGCATACATTACCTCGCAATGGGATTTAGAATCAGATGGCGGTAAAGCCGAAATGTAGTTGAATCGAGTTTAACTTCGGTAAGTTTACCGGAATTGTCAACAACTATTTTGAAGGCTACGTACGGTCAGGTCGGTCACAAGCCGCCAAGTTCCGTTTCGAATGCGCCAACCGCCACGGGTATATCCGGCTGGGACAGCACGGCCGAGATCGCCGCGACGCCGTGGGCGCCCGCTTCAAGGCACTGTTCCGCGCGCCCGGGGGTCACGCCGCCCAGGGCAAACACGGGGATCGTCACCGCGCGGACCGATTCCGACAGTGCCTGCAGCCCCCTGGGCGGACCATAAGCCGCCTTGGACGGCGTATCGAAAACCGGGCCGAAGGTGATGAAGTCGGCCCCTTCCGCTTCCGCCGCCCGCGCTGCCTTCAAACTGTGCGTCGAGCGGCCGATCAGCGTACCCGCCGGCAGACGGTCGAGCGCAGTCCGTACCAGGCGGACCGGCATACTCCGTTCAGGCAGGTGAATACCCTGTGCCCCGCAGGCCACGGCGACCTCCGGATTGCCATTGATGAACAGTGCGGGCCGAAGCGTATCGAGTTCGCGCTGAACCCTCCGGGTCAACGCCAGGAGTTCGGGGGTTTCGAGGTCCTTCTCCCTGATCTGGACCGCGCGGACGCCGGCGCGGCAGGCCTGGCGCAACGCCAGGGCAAGAGACCGTCCGGCACACCGGGTTCGGTCGCTGATCAGATAGAACCTGAAGTCTACCATGCAGCCTACTTCGAGGACGAATGGATCACGCCGCTCAGTGGACTGGACGCGGACGCGTAGGCCTTCATGGGTATCCGGCCCGCTTCGTAGGCAAGGCGTCCGGCTTCAACCGCCTTGCGCATGGCGACGGCCATTTTCACCGGATCCCGCGCACCGGCCACGCCGGTATTCATCAGTATGCCGTCGCAACCCAGCTCCATGGCGACGGATGCGTCGGAAGCGGTGCCGACGCCCGCGTCGACGATAACGGGTACCTGGCTGTTCTCGACGATGATGGCGATGTTGTGCGGGTTGCGTATGCCCAGGCCGGATCCGATCGGCGCGGCCAGGGGCATGACCGCGACACAGCCCGCCTCTTCGAGTTTCTTGCAGATGATGGGATCGTCAATCGTATAGGGCATGACGTTGAATCCCCGGTCCACCAGGATGCGGGCGGCTTCCAGGGTGGCTTCGTTATCGGGGAACAGGGTCTTTTCATCCCCGATGACTTCGAGCTTTACCGTATCGGCGCCCAGTGCCTCCCGCGCCAGTTCGCAGGTCAGTACGGCGTCCTCGGCCGTATAGCATCCGGCCGTGTTGGGCAGCAGCTCGTACCGGTCCCGGTCGATGTAATCGAGCAGCGACTCTCCCGAGGGATCATTCAGGTCGATTCGGCGAATGGCCACCGTAACCATGTCCGTACCGCTGACTTCGAAAGATTCCCGCATCAGTTCGAAATTCGCGTATTTCCCCGTCCCGAGAATCAATCGGGATTTCAACTCCAATTCGCCAATTTTAAGGGCGCCCATGTTTATCTGCTCCTTTGCCTGTACAGACCTGGCCCGCAAGGTGTATTCCTGTTTAGTGCTGCGTGATGGATCTTTCGCGGCGGCGGTGCTGCGCACGGGATGGTTGCTGCCGTCAACCGCCCGCAACCGCTCGGATCACTTCGACCACGTCATCGTCGGAAAGCATTGCCGCCCCGTGATCCTTCCTCGGGACGACCGCTCCGTTCAGGGCCACTGCGGTCCCTTCGGGAGGCACGCCAAGCTCTTTCAGCAGGTCGGCGATGCTCGTGTCGCGGGGCAGATCCCGGGTTGTCCCGTTAACGGTCATGTTCATTGTTCGTCTCTCCGGTTCGAGCGGCGTAAAACCGATCGGGCAGGAAGGGCCGCATGATAGGGGGAACCCGATCGTGCAGGATTGCCTCGGCGATCAGGTCTCCTGTGAGCGGTGCCAGCAATATGCCGTTACGGCCGTGCCCGGATGCCGCGTATAGGCCGGGTGTACCCATGGCGCCAAGTACGGGCCATCCGTCCCGCGCCACCGGCCGCAGTCCCGACCAGGTGGAATCCAGCGGCCAGGATTTCAGACCGGGCGCAAGTTCGAGCGCGCTACGGAACAACTGCATGACGCCACCCAGCGTGACTTCGTCTCGAAACCCGGCTTCCTCCACGGTAGCGCCGACGATCAGCCGTCCGTCCGATCGGGGAACCAGGTATGCGCCGGCGGTGTATATCGTGTGCTTGAACGGTGTTGCCGCGCTCGTCCGCAGTGCGAGTATCTGTCCGCGCACCGGCCGGATGGGGATTCGGTGTGCGGCCGCGATGCCTTCCAGGTAGCGGGCCCGGCAGCCCATGGCGTTTACCACCGTTGGCGTGTTCCACAGGCCGTCCGTTGTATCTACCCCGGCGACGCGATTTCCGTCCAGTACGATTTTCCGTGCGGTGACGCCTTCACGGATTACGCCGCCGAGTAGGCGAACGGATTGCGCCAGGGCCGCAACGACGTCCCTGTTTTCCACCTGGTGATCGTCCGGGTAGCGTAGCGCCATGCGGATGCGGTTCGAAAGATCCGGCTCGCGTCGCCTCGCCTCCCGGACGGTCAGTCTCTCAACGGATACGCCGTTCCGCCGGTGCCGTTCATACCGGGTCTCGAGCCGTGCCTGTTCACCGCCGCTCAACGCCGGATAGATCATCCCCGTGGCGTTGTAGTCGATCGGGCGGCCGGTCTCTTCCCGGAGGGATTCTACGAAACCGGCATAGCGCTCCAGTCCGGCCCTGCAAAGGATGAAATAAGGATCGGGCTCATCGAATTCGCAGTGCGGCGCCAGCATGCCCGCGGCGGCCCACGACGCGCCACGGCCGGTTCGGTGCTGCTCGAGTACCGTGACGGCGCTTCCGGATTGACACAGCCGTCTCGCTATGGCCAGACCGATGATCCCGCCGCCGATGACCACTATGTCCGATCGTTGCGCCACGGAACCTCGCCACTACGTCACCGGAAAACAAAAAGCCGTTTCGATCGGAAACGGCTTTGTCCGGCCGTTTCCCTACGCTGGTATAACCCAGGTCAGGTTCGAAGGGTCGTGATTCTCAGGCCCGCGAGGAGCCGCCCCTAACGGTAATAGGGCAGTTTAAGAAAAGCGGACAGAGGTGTCAACAAATTCTTCCCGGCATGGATGCCCGGCGAGGTGGCCCGGCGGATCAGACCATGCCGAAATACCGCCGAAACAGCCACTCGCCCGTGAGCAGGCAGACCAGCACCGCCAACACGGCGGGATGGTTCCAGAACGAGACGGTGCGCGTCTCCCGAACGGTGACCTCGTCCATGATGATATCGTCGGCCAGGCGATCGATTTCCGATGGGACGTAGAATCCCCCGTCCGTCATTTCGGCCAACCGGACGAGGAGTTTCCGGTTCATGCGCGTTCTCTCGAACTCGGCGCCGGCCTCGCCCACGACGAATCCACCGGCGTCCGTCCCGAGCGGGATTCCATTCAGCGCGGCGGTCGCTTCAAACGAATATGCGCCCGCGGGTAAAAACTGAAGGCGTCCTGCGTATCGACCGAGGCCCTGTCCAGTCGAAGAGAGGTCTAACCGGAACGCGCCTGCTTCGTCCTGCTCGGGCCGAACCGTCACCGACAGATCGGCACGTTCGACCGGCCGGTACTGCTCGTCGTATACCTGGCCGTCGAAGCGAATCGATTCTCCGTCCACGTACTGTAGCTTATCCGATGCGACACGAATCCTGCGACTGCTCTCCCGCACGGTGACCCATCTGACGGCATTGTTCCAGAACCTCTCGTACGCCGCGTTGGTTCCGCCGCTACCCCACATCATAAGGTCCCATCGCCACAGTCCATGGGCGGCCACGCCGAGCACGCTGCCCTGGCCGTAGCGATGCACGGCGATGACCGGTGCAAGCTCGTCTCCGATTCGCCATGTAGGATGGCTGGCGAGTAACGTCGCACCGGGTTTTGCGCGCCCGACCTGGTTCATGCCGGGCAGGGGCGGCAATTCCATCCAGCGCCGTTCCGATTCAACCGGGTCATCATCCAGGCGGGTGATCGGATGCGTGCCGCCGTCAGCCGTCAGTACCGGAACAAAAGACGCTTCCGTCATCCCTCTTGCCGCCGCGGAGATCCCGAATGGCATCATATTACCAACGGGCGTTCCGGCGTATCCGCCCATTTCAAAGCTGTTCGTACCGCCGAACGCAATCAATCCGCCGCCCCTCTCCTCGACAAAGGACACCAGGTAAGGCGCCCATGGCCGGATGCGGTCATAGTCCACGCTGCCCAGGATCACGAGGTCATAGGAAAACCAATCCTTTCGTGAAGCGGGCAGGGGTTCGGGATGTGTTCGGCCGTCGGGCCGGAACAGGATACTCGTTACTTCCAGGTTGGCGTCTTTTTCCAGCGTTCGTCGCAGGAAACCCATGTCGGCGCGCGGGGCTCCCTCGATATACAGAACGCGCAAACCGGATTTCAACGCCTTGACCGTGAAGTCGCGACGATTGTTTCGCGCGGTGATCTCGCCCTCAAGTTCGGGAACTTCCACCTCGTACCGATGGATGCCCTCGGTCTCGGGAACGATATGGAAAACAACCGTCCGTTCCCCTTCCTGACCATCCAGGGCGATTTCCTCGCTCCGCAGGATACGGCCCTCTTCCCGCAAGGTGACGGGTACGCGCATGCTGCCGTATCCACGTCCGCGCACGACGACTTCGACCGGGACGTTGCTTCCGGTGTACACCACTTCATTGAACGTCAGATGGGAAACGCTGATGTCCCGGACGCCCAGCGTGTCGCCGATTCCCACCGTATACAGGGGCAGATCGAGTGCCTCTGCGACCCGGAGCGGATCGCGTCCGACGGTGAAATTGCCATCGGTAACCAGGATGGCGGCGCCGAAACTGCCAGCCCCGAAACCGCCTTCGAGAGAGGACAGGGCGCCGCCGATGTCGGTGCCGGCGCCGTCGGTAGACAGGGAATCAATATCGCCCTCGGGCAAGGGCGACAGGGCCTCGGCGAACCGATAACGATGGATGCGGTGACGGGCTTCCAGGGTCTTCAACGCGTCACCGGATAGTACCGAGGACAACACTTCGTTTCGCGACCCCTGGCGGTCCGTCAGTCCCATGCTCGCCGAGGTGTCGACGAGCAGTGCCAGTCCGGGAGATTCGGTCCGCTCCACCAGCATGCGCGAAACGGGTTCGCTGAGAATCGCCAGAAGCACTGCGGCGGCCGCGATCCGCAGACCGACAAGCCCCCAGGCCGCGGCGGGCGACAGAAGGGTGAAGAGCCGCCGGGAAAGCCCGTAAATAAGGATACAGGCGAGGATGAAGGCGATGAGGATCCAGGTGAGGGAATCCGCTTGGAAATCCAGGGGCATGCAGGGGTTCCGGTTCCGGTCCGGCGATTGCTACGAAACGGGTAGAATCAGTCGACATCCCCTTCTTATAGTTTTCTTGTCCACATTTCAAGCATTTAAAACGATGGTATCCGCGCCGCCGTACCACCGGGCGTACGCATGGAAGCACCAACCAGGGGGTTTCAACGGCCGGGTTGCACGCTCTTCCCCAGGGCGCCGTCCAGCGTAGCCTGGGCGATCAGGTAATCGTACTGCGCGCCGGCCAGATCGGATTTCGCCCGCGCCAGGGCTTCCTGCGCCGTAAAGACGTCCAGCAGCGTGCCGGAACCCACCCGGTACCGTTCCTCCGCCAGCCGGAGACTCTCCTCCGCCGCCACGATGTTGTCATTGCTGAGCGTGATGACTTCCCGGGCCGTATCCAGGTTGAGCAGCGCGCGTCTGATCGTCAGCGACGTGGTCCTGCGGGTCTGCCGCAGCGTCTCCTCCGCGATCAACTGCTGCGTCTGCGCCTGCGAAATCTCGGCATAGGTCTGCGTGCCATTCAGGATCGGCATGCTGAGATTCAAATTGAAGGACAGCCGCCAGTTCTTGTCATAGGTGCCGTAGACATCCTGGAAACGAACGCCCGACCGGCTGTAACCTATGGATCCGGATATCGTCGGCCAGAGCCCGCCCCGGGCCATCTTCGTCCCGAGCAACGCGGTACGGATGCCGCCCTCATCCCGCTGGATGGCGGGATTGGTCAGTTCGGCCAGCCGAAGCGCGTCCTGTAAGCCCATGGGCGCCGTCATGTCGAGCGATCCGCTTTCCAGGGGATCTGCGATCCGGAACACCTCGCTGGAACCGATGCCCATGACGTTGGCCAGTTCGGCCCGGGCCTGCAAGACCGCATTCTCCTGGTTATGCAGGTTTATGCGCACGCCGCCAAGTTGGGCCCTGGTCTGCAGTACGTCCACACGGGCCACAGAACCGATTTCGTACATACTCTGGGTCCGGCGCAACTGTTCCTCGTTCAGGCGAACCTGTTCTTCCGTCACTTCTTTGAGACGCAGGGCGCGCAGCAGGTTGTAGTACCGGGTCTTCACGTCCACGGTGACCTGGTTTTCGGTATTTACCTGGTCCAGAATCCCGGTGTCTACCAGTTGCCGTTCACGCCGGATCGTGTTCCAGTTCCTGCCGCCATCGTACAGGTCCATGCGCAGGAAGACGTTGTTGCTATAGTTCGTCCGGGTGCTTCCCTCCGCTACCTGGAGCTGGACGCCTTCGACAATGATCGGAGTATCGCCGGAAGTCGTCCGATTCGCGTTAACTACGTTGGCGGTTAGCTGGGGCATGACACCTGTATAGGAACCGAGGACGGCGGCCTGCCGGACTTCCACCTGTTTCCGGGCGATCTCGATCTGGGGGTTGTTCTCCAGCGCGATCTGAATACACCGGTCCAGGGTGTAAAAAGCGCCCTGGTCGGGACCGGTTCCGGCGTTCTGCGCGTGCGCTTTTTCCGCCGGGGTGAACAGGCCGGTCGCGATCAGGACGGCCCAGCAGATCGTATTCCGCATCATCATTGCTTATCTCCTTGTTTCGATGGTAACGAAGGACCCTTTCAATAATTAGACGGATAACCAGCCGAAATCCCGCGCAACAGATCGATTTATCTGTTAGACCCCGGACAGAATGGAAGGTTTCCGATTAACTGAGAAAGCGGAGAGAGAGGACTCCGTCCGTCACCTGCGGCGTCGCCAGAGTATCAACAGGCCGATCGCGAGGACTCCCGCGCCCGCGCCGATCCACGAAGAATAACCCGTGGGAGAGGGAGATGCGGAGACTGCCGGCTTGATCGTGCAGAGCGAGGTGAGCAATTCGACGGATTCGCTCACGGCCACGTCGCCGATCACCGTGAAGAGCTTTCCATCGTAATGCCTGCGCAGAATGGAATAGGGGCCGCGGTCCCACACGCGCACGTCGCCGAGCAGTTCGGGAGTACCTCTCGGGGACGGTTGCGTCTCATCGGTAGAAGCGATCCGCTGGAAGAGCGAGATTCGCGAGAGGCCGTCGCTGTACATGAAATGCACGAGCGGCTGGCCGTGGTGCTGAATGACGCGGCGCTGCTGGAGGGCGAATCCCGGTGGAACGTAAACCGGGGCGTTCAATCTGAAATCCGCTTCCTGCTGCACTTCGCTGATGGATCCACAGGCAATGACCTGATTGATTTCGACGGACTTGCCCGTCCATTCCTCTGTAGCGAAGAGGTCCGGCGGGATAGACGGATCCTTTTCGAATTCCGTCAGGAAGAGTTCCTCGACGAGTACGCCGGCTTCGTTGCGTTCTTCCGTCCGCATCACGAGGCCCGTTTCCTCGTCGATCCACGCCGTCAAGGTCATTCTGCCGGGATGGCGGGGCTTGAAAGCCAGGACGGCCATCGGACGGTCGAGCAGCCGGTCGGCGCCGGAAATCTCGAGTTCGTAGTTGGTTTGAAGCAGATCGAGACTGCTGAACTCCAAATTGATATCGAGCAAGTTGGAGTTCGACTGGCGGCGGTGCGAATAGAAGAGCGAGTCCCCCGAGGCCTTCCGCCGGTATATGTCGTCGTCCACGCGGATGATGACCTCGCGGATGCGGCCATCCGAGTCGGGGATGTCGATGCGGTCCCGGTCAGGACGCTGATGGGTTATTCTCTGGACATAGCGGGTGGTGTCCCCCGCCGCGTTGAACCGCTGTTTCGTCAAGGTAGCGCGGTAGCTCACCCGGGCAGGGGCTTCCATGATCTTCTGGTAGGTAACATCCGGATCGACTGCGCGGACGGGAGAAGGGCTCGAGAGGCAGGCCGCGGCAACGAAACAGAGGAATACAGGTCGAAACATCATGGCGTATCGCCTATTCCTTGTAGTTGACCATGACGGAACCCAGGGTACCGCTGGTGAAAACGCTTTGATCCTCGATCAGGGCGTGTTCCTGCAGGATGAAGAACATATCGTCGTTCGAGATCGTCTGCTGCACGGCCGGCGTATCGACCGGCCTGATCGACTGCCAGATCAGCCCGCCGGCCACCAGCAAAAGCGTGGCAGCGACTGCGATGAATTGACGGGGCTGCGTGGTGCGCGGCGCGTCCCTTTTTTTCATGCCCGGTACCATATGGGCGTGTGTCGTGCGTTCCAGAATCGCAGTCTGGACTTCCGCTGCTACCACCGCCGTGGGCTTCTCCCGGCGGCAGCTGCGCAACATGCCGCGGACGGACTGCAATCCGCGCAATTCCCGCGCGCAACCGGGGCAGGACTCGATGTGCCGCGCGATTTCGGCGACTTCCTCGTTGCCGCACAAGCGTTCCAGGTAGTGCGTGAGCCGTTTCTTAATCTGGTTGCAGTTCATGGCTTGGTCCTATAGATCCAGGTATCCGGCGAGCCTTTTGGACAGCACGCGCTTCAACTTGAGCCGTCCGTGATGCAGCCGGGACATCACCGTCCCTTCGGGACACTGAAGAATCTCCGCGATCTGCCGGTGGGAGAGACCTTCCAGGTCGAACAGCACGACAACGGTCCGGTGCCGCTCCGACAGGGTATCCAGCGCGGCCATGATGGACCGCTTCAACTCGGCGTTCTCCAGCACCTCGTGCGGATTCTTCTCTGAGGACGGCAGATTGGAAACCAGAAACTGCTTTCCGGCGCCGCCGTTCCGCCCGCCGTAATCCGAAAAGGAGTACATGCGGCGTCGGGCCTCCCGCTTGCGGTAGTTGATACACTTGTTGATCAAAATGCGGTATAGCCAGGTCGAAAACCTGTACTGCGTGTTGAACCGTTCCAGCGTTCGAAACACTTCGAGAAAGGCGTCCTGAACGAGGTCGCGCGCGTCATCGTGGCTCGCGAGCATCTGGTACGCCACGGAATAGGCCTTCTCGCTGTAACGCCTCGTCATTTCGTCGAAGGCAGAGCCATCGCCTGATTTGGCTCGTTCCATCAACCTTCGTTCTTCTTCGCGCCGGTCTTCGCTCGCGCCCTGGGCGGCCGGTCTTTTCCGTTCCGCTACCGAATGGATTTTGCTGACGGTGTTCACCCGGTTACACCCCTGGTCCAATCCCATGCGTCTCTGTGACTGAATCCGTATACATCCTCAATCGGTTTATCTTCACAAAATGGCCGGATTCACGGCTGTTAAATCGTTTTGAATACACGTTACGGATACTATGCAAGGCTGATTTCATTGGATTTCCGATACATCTCGAGTGCCTTGTCGAGCTGTCTGCTCTTGTCGTAGATCATGCCGAGATACCGGTACGCCTGTTCATTGCGCGGTTCATGACGGAGCAGGGTTTCGAAGTGCTCGATCGCTTCCGCATGCTTATCCACGTGACAGTACGCCTTGCCCAGTTGGAGATATACCTCCGCTTTCGACCGGTCCACGTCCAACGCGCGGGAGAGTATCTTGATCGCTTCGTCGTAGATTCCGATAGTGATGTAAAGTATGCCGAGCTGGTAGCAGGCCCGGTAAGAATAAGGATCGTATTCAAGGGCGCGATGGAGGTCGGTCCTGGCATTCTCGAACTGTCCCATTTTCGCGTACAGCGCCGCACGGTCGACCAGCGTATCTATATGTCCCGAATCGATCGCCAGGGCGCGATTGTAATGCTCAAGCGCGGTTTCCTGGGCGCCGAGGCGGCAGTACATCCTGCCCAGACTGCCCGTCGCGGCGGTGTGACCGGGATGCTGTTCGAGAATACGTCTGTACTGACGGATCGCCAGTTCGGTTTTACCCTTATTCGCGAGGATCTCCGCCCGGTTCATCATCTCGGAGATATCGTCGGTCCTGTTTTTTGGCGTTTCTTCGGCGTGTTGTTTCACCGGGACGGCAGACTCCGGCCGGGCAGGCTCTTCGGAACGAGGCGACACGCTCGCCACGGTTTCTTTCAAGGCATCGAAGGGATCGAAATGGGGAATGCTGCGGTCGTTCAGGCGCAATCCCACGTTGGAATTCAGATCGCGCGCCATGCGTGCTTTCCTGACTTTTACACTGAAGGCGCCGAACCGGTGGAGGTTCACTCGTTCGTCCCGGGAAATCGCCTCGTTTACTTCCGACAGGAACGCGTTGAGCACTGCAGACACCCTGCGCCTGGAGACCTGGGTCCTGGATGCCACTTCGTTTACTAGCGATTCTCTGTTCATGGTGCTCCGGCTATGCTGAGGCGAAGTCGCAGTCGCCATCGGGGCGCCCGTCCCGGCTTGGCGACGACGACCGCCGTATATCGCGTTCTGCCAGTGACGTTTCAGGAAGGTCAAGCGCTGGCGCGCCTGGCCGCGTCATCTGGCTGTTAAGTATTATGGTCGTGACACCGAAAATCGGCCGTGTCATGCCGCATGTCAAGCAAGAATGAATGAGCCGTGCCCTAATCGACCCTGCCCGCGCAATAAAAGCGCACGGGCACTACGTCCGGTCACGCCTGTCCGATACCGTCACGTAGGACCGGTACAGGTCTTCGATCTCCCCTTCACCGGGCACGTCGTCCAGCACCAGGAATCCGTAACGGAGATGAAGGCTTTCCGTTGGCCGGATCGTAAGGTCTTCTTCCATGAGCGGCCCCGTGCCCAGCAGGTTGCGGCGGGTAAACCAGTGCACCGGGTGGCGAAGGTTTCGCGGATGGTCCATGAGCACCACCATGCCACCCTGGGCGCCCGCGGCGCCGACCCACCTGTCCCGTGTTCTCATGATGGATTCGTGTCCGCTGCGGCCGCTGCCGCTCGTATGGAACGCGTCCGCGAACGGAGGTCCCATTCGCAGGACCAACCCGCTGTAACGGGCGGCCCGCGAAGCCCCCATGGTGATTTCCTCCCCGATCGGAGTGATCACCGATTCGATTAGCCAGAGACAGCCGCCGGCCCGGTCGGTCTCCAGGAACTCGAACCGCCGCGACTCCGTGATCAACGGACGGTCGTTGCGGTCCAGCCAGGTGAGATCCTCGCCGATGGCGACGTCGGATCCCCGATTCTCAACCGGTGTGAAGCCATCGTGGCGCTGAACGCCGTGGCTGTCCGGAACAGGAACGTATTCACCCTGCTCCGGCAGGTACCAGGAACCTCCCCAGAAATTGGTGTCGTTGACGTGCACCCAGCCGAAATACAACCCCGTGTGCCAGGTGTGGTCGTCGGGACGGTATTCGCTGACCAGGCCGCCGGAAGGGGTGTAAACCGGATGAAAACAGGGCTTGGGCGATTCGTCCCGCGGCAACCGGCCGGTCGCGGCGTTGTACCGGCACAGCAACCGGCGGTCCGAATAGACCTCGAACCCGTCCGCTTCGTTGACTTCGAGCCGAAGATGGCTTAGGTTACTTTTGAGTGCGTCTGGTCTCATGGCTGGTACCTCCAGGAAGGATTACCTGATGCGACGGACCCCGTGCAATCCCGATTGGTTACTATGAAGTTCAGTGCGGTACTGTTTGCCCTGCTGTTGATTCACGCTCCGGCGCAGGCCGGCACGATAAGCGGTTTCGTCACGGATCGTACCAGCGGCGAGTTCCTGCTTTCCGCGAACGTATTCCTGGGCGGCACGTCGCTGGGCGCCCTGAGCAATGAGAACGGCTACTATGCGATTACCGGGATACCCGCGGGGTCCTACGTCCTCATCGTGTCATACCTCGGATACGAGACGCACCGGGACACGCTCAGTCTCGGCGCCGAAGCGTTTCTTCGGCGGGACGTGGCACTCGCGCCGACCGTGCTGATCGGCGAGGAAACCGTGGTCGAGGCGGATCGTAACCGAGACGAGCGCCTGGCTCAACCCGGTTTCGTCGCCCTCCAGGCCGCGGTACTGCAGGAGCTGCCCGCCATCGGGGAAACCGACCTGTTGCGCAGCCTGCAGCTCCTTCCGGGCATCCAGGCATCGTCGGATATAAGCAGCGGCCTGTACATCCGGGGCGGCGGTCCGGATCAGACCCAGATTCTTCTCGATCAGATCCCCCTCTACAATCCCTCGCACGCATTCGGATTCTTTTCCATTTTCAATCCGGAAGCCATCAAGGACATGCGCCTGCACAAGAGCGCCTATCCCGCCAGTTACGGCGGCAACCTCGGCGCGGTGCTCGACGTGACGAACCGCGACGGAAACCGCAACGACCTTCGCGGTTCGGGCGGAATCAGCCTCATCTCGATGCGCACCATGATCGAAGGCCCCCTTGCGCGCGGCTCGTTCATGGTCTCCGGAAGGCGAACGTACCTGGAACCGATCCTGGCCTATATCCGGCGGCGCGTGGAGGATATCCCGGGATACTATTTCTATGATGTGAACGCGAAAATCAACCAGAATCTGTCCTACTCCGACAATCTGGTGCTGAGCGGATACTTCGGCCGGGACGACCTGAACCTCGAGACCAGCGAGGACAATCAATTCAACGTTCGCTGGGGCAATTCCGCGGTAACGGGAAAATGGACGCACCTGTTCTCGCCGACGCTTTTCGGCAATTTCATTGTTTCGGGAAGCGACTATACCAGCCGGCTTTCGGCGAATTTCGACGGAACGGAAGTTCTCTTCAGGAACAGCATTCGGGACATCAGCGTCAAGGGCGACCTGGACTATGTCGCCGACGACGAACACGCGCTGAAGGGCGGTTTCCGCGCTACGGGATACCGGTTCAGATTCAATAGAAGCTTCAACCAGGATGACCAGCTCGACCTCAGGCTAAGGCCCTACGTAATCTCGATATACGGCCAGGACCAGTGGCAGGCGCTGCCTTCGACCTCGATTCGACTGGGACTGCGCGGGAACTATTACAGCGAACGCGGCAAGATCGATCTGGAGCCTCGTGTTTCGCTCAGTCACCGGCTGTCCGGCGGGTTGCGGCTGAAGGCCGGCGGCGGGCGGTACCACCAGTACCTGCAGCTGATCACCACGGAGGGCTTCAGCGGCGGTGATTTCTGGGTGCCGCTCGACAGCAGCGTGGCCCCCGGTCAGGCGTGGCATTCCGTCATCGGCGCAAGTTGGGACCCGGCGCCGAACTACCGGCTTTCGCTCGAATCCTACTATCAGCGTCTGGGCAACCTGGTCGTCGTGGACAACACGCGGGCGGCGGGCGCCGATGAAACCAGGTCCGAGGACGTGTTCATCACCGGCGGCAGGGGGTACGCCACGGGTGTGGAGCTGTTTGTGGAACGCACGTCGGGCAGATTGACCGGATGGATCGGTTACACGCTGGGGTGGACGCGACGCCAGTTCCCGGAACTGAACCAGGGCGACTGGTTTCCTCCGAAGTACGACCGTCGCCACGATCTCGTGGTTTCGGCCAACTACAGGGCCGGCCGCTGGACATTGGGATGCAATGTGATTTTCGCTACCGGGCAGGCTTTCACGCCCGCCTCCGCCCGTTACGAATTGAGGGAATCGGCGCGAACCGGTATACGGGAGGACTATTTTCTGCCCACCGGGCGCAATACCGCGCGGTTGCTGCCATACCACAGGATGGACCTGAGCGTCAAGCAGGACTTTCGCCTGTTCGGCCGGGATCTCCAGTGGTATCTGCAGGTATTCAACGCCTACAACCATCGCAACGAGTGGTTTGTCCAGTATGATACGGAAGATGACCGGATCACCACCGCGGAAGTGGTGAAGATGCTGCCCATCGTACCCACGCTCGGCCTGAACTACGAATTCTGACCATGCAGACCAAAACCAGGAAACCTCCATTCATTCCGGGCGTGCTGGCGGTCGCCCTGCTTGCCGGTCTCTCCGTCCTTGCGAGTTGTAACGGGGAGCGGGACCCGGCGACGCTCTTCGGTCCGGACGAACGTGTAACCGTTGTCGTAGACGCCGTGCTGTACGTCGATCGTATCCTGCCGGAGATCATCGTCACCCGGACGCGCGCCGCGAATATAGCGTTCACCGAAGAAGCCGCCGCGGTGAACGATGCCGAGGTCACCATCATCCAGGGACTTGCGGAGTACAGGTACGAGCGTGTCGGCCGCCTGGGCCGGTATCTTCCGCCGCCGGGATCGCCCGAGGTGCGGCCCGGTACCGAATACCGTCTCCACGTCCGCGCATTCGGCAGGGAAATCCGGGGCGTCACGAAGACTCCGGAACGCCTGTCCTTCGATGAAGTCGTCATCGTCGACGAGACTTCCATGGAAGTACAAGACCGGCTCGAGCCCCGACCCACCCGCCGGAACCAGGTGGTGCACCGGGAGGGACTCATCGAGATGAGGTTCGATCCCCTCGACGTGGAGGCATACCAGGTCGTCGTACTGGACCGGGAGGCCGATGACGAGGTCAGCTCGCCGCCGCTCGAAGCGCGGGACGGCCGCCTGGCGCTGCCCTGGTTTGCCATCGGCTCTTCCGGAGCACACGAAGTCGAAGTGTACGCGCTGGACCGGAACCTGTTCGATTTCCTTCGAAGCGTAGAGGCGTCCGGTCAGAACGCCTTCGGGTTCGGCAGCCTCGCGGGCGATACCTTCGAGCGCCCGGTTTTCAATCTCGACGGCGGAATCGGTGTTTTCGGCTCGGCTTCCGTGGGCCGCTTCGGTTTTGTCGTCATACCGGAAGATCGAAGCGGGTAATCTCACGGTCGGGCGCTGTTGCGGAACCGTTGTTTTGACAACGACCCCGCAAGCGCCTATCTTCTGGACGCGCAAGTCGACCCGGCACGACCGAAAAACCGCGAACCGCGTGGCTACATGTCCCTTCGCTCATCTCATTCCAATCACCCGTTCGGCCACCCGCCCATTCCACGTTCCTTCTATGCAATCCAACCTGAAACGCGGACCGGGGCGGATACCGGCCCGTTCACCGTCGTGCCTGTTCTGCAAGGCGAGGTCCTGGAAGCGCGCGCCGGACTCGGCCTGGAAGAGATTCGGGACATGGCCCGCGACCGGGCGGAGGGCGCCTTTCTCGTAGCGTGCGGTCCGAGCGCCGAACTCGCGGAAGGGCTCTGGCAGATCGCGGCCGGTCTCGACTCGTTCGTATTGGATGTAAGGGCACTCGCACAGATTCTGCTACCCGGGCTGAAAGACTACGAGCCGGCCACGGTGGCGGCATGCTTCGACGCGGACCAGCCGCGCGGACAGGACGCCGCGGACACTGGCCGCATGACGGCCTGGAACTGCCTGAAGCTTAGCGGTCTGCTTTCGGACCTGGACGCGGACGTGTTGGCGACCCTGGTACGCCTGTCGGAGGGCGGGGGTACCGGTTTGGAACGGGTGCTCGCCGAGACCCTAAGCGCCAGTGCGACGACGGAGCGCACCGAACCGGACGCCGGGGATATCCGGCGTAACCTGCCTTTCGATCCCGGCACGCATTCCATCGGGGACGGTTCATGCGACCCCGGCGAGGAATCCGAAGCGCCCGACCCGCTTGACGTGGACGAGTTGGCCGGCCTGTTCGAAGAGGGCGGGCTTTTTGAAAGCCGCATGGAAGGTTTCGAGCAGCGGCCGCAGCAGGTATCCATGGTCCGCGGGATCGCCAGGGCATTCAACGACGGCGAAGTATTCGTGGTAGAAGCGGGCACGGGCACGGGGAAATCGCTCTCCTATCTGACACCGGCCCTGCTGTGGGCCGCGCGGAATGGCCTGCGCGTAATCGTATCCACCAACACCAGGAATCTGCAGGAGCAACTGTTTTACAAGGATCTGCCCTTCCTGCTGGACAACCTGGGGGTGCCCTTCAGCGCCACGCTGCTCAAGGGCCGGTCGAACTACCTGTGCCTGGACCGCTGGCGGCAGGTGATCCGGCGTCCGGAGGATCATCTCACACCGGAAGAACGGGAGGCCGCGATTCCCCTGGTGGTGTGGGCGCGTGAGACGAATACGGGTGATGTCGCCGAACACGCGGGATTCAACACGGGAGCGAACCGCGGGCTGTGGGAGAAAATCAACGGAGAAGGGAGCGCCTGTCCCCGGTGCGCGGTCAAGGATGCGTGTTTCGTCAATCGGGCCAGGGCGGCCGCCCTCACCTCCCACGTCGTCATCGTCAACCATGCGCTGCTGTTCTCCGACCTGGAGGCCGACCACGCCGTGCTGTCCCGCTATACCCATCTCGTAGTCGACGAAGCACACAATCTCGAACGGGCGGCCGTACAACACCTGACCCTGGAAATCGGAGGCTGGCGCCTGCGAAACTCGCTGCGCAGGATATACTCCGCCGATCTCGGCGGAACCGGCGTGCTGGCCGGATTGGAGAGGCTGGCCGCCCGGGCCGCCGAGAACCAGGAATGGAAGAGTCCGCTCGCCGCGGGTGTCCGCCTGACCATCGACCGCCTGGCGGAGATGAACAGAAGGATCGAGGCATTCTTCCGGGTGGCCGGCGAAGAAGCGCTGGACCGGTCCGAGGAGGCGGCGGACCGGACCCCCGGCGGATCGCCCGGGAGGACGAAGCTCAGGTACCGGGCCGGTGACGGCTATACCCGGGTGCTGAGGTCGTCGTCGCGGGGCCTCATCGCGAGTTGCGCGAGTCTGAACGAAGCCCTTGGGCTCCTGCAGGGAACGCTTCAATCCGTTCCGGATTCCTGGCTTGAAGACCGTGAAGAGAAAGTGAATGCGGTACAGGCCGCCGCGGATTTCTGCCGGGAAACGGAAGAGCGTGTTTCCATACTCACCGAAGCCGAAGATGAAGCGCGGGTTTACTGGGTGGAAGCCTCGCGCGGTAAACCCCTGTCCTGCGTCCTTACGGGCGCGCCGCTCAGAGTGGCGGAACGGCTGCACGACGGTCTCTTCGACCGGATGCGGACCGTCGTGCTCACCTCGGCGACGCTGGCGGTGGGCGACCGGTTCGACTACCAGGTCGAAAGACTGGGACTCGACCGGGTTCCGGATGGGCGGTTGCGGGTCCAGGGTATCGGTTCGCCCTTCGACTACGAGGACCAGGTGATGATCGGCGTGCCCTCGGTTTTTCCATCTCCCAGGTCCGGGGCTTTTCAGGCGGCGATCAGCAGGCTCATCCTGGATCTGGTCGTTTCCACGAGGCGCAGCACACTGGTCCTTTTCACCTCTTACAGCCAGTTGAACCGCACCTTTCAAGACATCGAATCGCCCCTTGCGGAACACGGCGTGGTTGTGATGGCGCAAGGGACGTCCGGGCCGCGGACGGTGCTGCTGGATCGTTTCAGAAGGACCGACGCCGCCGTATTGCTGGGCACAGACAGCTTCTGGGAAGGGGTCGACGTGCCAGGCAAGTCGCTCGAGGTGGTCGTGATGGTAAAATTGCCTTTCGCCGTACCGAGCGAACCGCTGGTACAGGCCCAGATGGAGCGACTGGAAGAAGCCGGCCGCAACAGCTTTCTGGAGTACCAGGTGCCGGAAGCCGTCATCAAATTCAGGCAGGGCTTCGGCCGGCTCATCCGTTCGACGAGAGACTACGGCGTCGTAACGATTCTGGACCAGCGTGTAATCAGCACGACTTACGGACACCAGTTTCTCCACGCCCTTCCCGCGAGGTCGGAGGTTTTTCCCGATGCCGACGCCCTCGTGGAACGCGTGGCCTACTGGTTCAAGGCCCGTGAGAAACGGAAGGCCCGCGGGATCCGGCCATAACCGGATCGTAGAACGTTGATTCGAGGAAGGCGATATTTGAACCAGAGGAATGCAGGTCCCATGTCCGTGCTCGGCGCCATTGGCGTGTATGGCAGGATGATCAAACTTTCACACAGCGTGTTCGCGCTGCCCTTTGCGCTGGCCGGCGCCGCGCTCGCCGCCAGGAGCCATGGGGTCGAATGGCAACAGCTGGCATGGATCGTCGTCGCCATGGTGGCTGCGCGGAGCGCGGCCATGGGGTTCAACCGGCTCGCCGACCGTGGGATGGACGCCAGGAATCCCCGCACGAGCAACAGGGCGCTGCCGAGGGGATGGATTTCGCCTCGCACCGTTGCCGTCATCGTGGGGGTATGCGGTGCGCTTTTCGTCTTCTCGGCCTACCAGCTCAATCCGCTGTGTCTGAAACTGTCGCCCCTTGCCCTGCTGGTGATCCTGTCCTACTCTTATTTCAAGCGGTTCACCTGGGCAACCCACCTGGTCCTGGGTCTCGCGCTCGGCATTGCGCCTGTCGGCGCGTGGATCGCCGTGACCGGCACTTTTGACCTTGCGCCGCTCTGGCTTTCGGCGGCCGTGTTGACCTGGGTGGCGGGCTTCGATATAATATACGCATGCCAGGACTATGATTTCGACGTGTCGCACGGCGTGCACTCGATTCCCCGTCGTATCGGAATCCGTCCGGCGCTTCTGGCGGCGCGCGTGCTCCACGGGGCCACTGCCCTGGCCTTGCTGGCAGTCCACCAGGTTTTCGAGCTGCACGCGCTATATCTGATCGGCACCGCCCTGGCCATCGGGATTCTGGTATACGAACACACGCTCGTCAAGTCGGACGACCTTTCGAAAATAGATGTCGCTTTTTTCAATACGAACGGTCTCGTCAGCGTCGTCTATCTCGCTTTCCTGCTGGGTGATATCCTGTGGCCGATATGAGCACCGATGACGAAAAGTCCCGCCGCATCCGCAGCATGTTCGATCGCATCGGGCGCAGGTACGACCTGCTCAATCACCTGCTGAGCGGATACAGCGACATCCTGTGGCGCAGGTCCGCCGTTCGCGCGCTGGACGCTTCCGCGGGAGACCTGCTGCTCGACGTGGGCATCGGCACGGGTGACCTGGCGCTCGAAGCGCTGAAGGGCAAGCGGCAACCGCGGTTAATCATCGGGGTGGACGCGGCACTGCAGATGATGCGGATCGGCCGGAAGAAGACGGAAGACTCCGCGAGGCAGGCCATCAGATTCGTCGGTGGACGCGCCGAATCACTTCCCCTGCGGTCCGGCGTCTTCGACGGCGCAATGGTGGCTTTCGGCGTACGGAATTTCACCGACTGCGCCGCGGGTCTGAGGTGCATCTGGCGCGTATTGAAGCCCGGGGGCAGGCTGGTGGTGCTGGAGCTGTCCATTCCCCGGAATCCGGTGATTCGCCAGCTGTACCACCTCTACGCCAGGTACGTGATGCCGTGGGTCGGCGGCGCAATCTCGGGAGACGCGGAGGCCTACCGGTACCTGCAGGTTTCAGTGGAAGCGTTCCCGGAGCGTGAGCGTTTCAAAACACTCATGGAAGGGGCGGGATTCGTGGACACGAACTGGCGTGATCTGTCGCTCGGCGCAGCTACAGTTTACTGGGGGGAGAAGCGCATATGAAACATGTCATCGTCGCCGTTACGGGCGCAAGCGGCGGACTGTACGCCCTTCGGCTTCTGCGCGCGCTGCTGGCCGGCGGACATCGGGTCAGCGTCGTAATGTCCGGTTTCGGCCGGTACGTGCTCAGAGAAGAGACCGGCCTGGGAGCGGGTGACGAACTGCAGGACAGGCTGGCGGGGCTCTATGGCGACGCGGTGATGAAGGGCGACCTCAGGGAATACAAGATCGGCGACCTGGCGGCTTCGATCGCAAGCGGGTCCGTACACACCGATGGGATGGTCGTCATACCCTGCTCGATGAAAACGCTGTCCGCCATCACCCATGGCGCTTCTTCGTCACTGATCGAAAGGGCCGCGGACGTCACGCTGAAAGAGAACCGTCCCCTCGTGCTGGTGCCCAGGGAAACGCCGCTGAATATCATCCACCTTCGCAACCTGCTCGCCGCCGCGGAGGCGGGGGCCCGTATCGTGCCGGCCATGCCGGCGTTCTACCAGAAACCTTCCACCTTCGATGACCTGGCCGATTTCATCGCGGGAAGGGTGCTGAACCTGCTCGGCATGGACCAGCAACTCTTTTCGCCCTGGGACGCACCGTCCAGCGGCAAGGAGCCCGCGGGATGAAAGATCAGGACATCCACCGGGTGATCTCCATCCTGGAAGACGAGACGTCCACGTGGACCGACACGGCATTGACGCTGGTGGCCGAGCAGACCCGGCACGATCCATTCCGCATTCTGATCGGCACCGTGCTCAGTCTCAGGACGAAGGACGAGACGACCGCGGCGGCCTGTGAGCGCCTGTTCGCGCTGGCCGCGGACCCGGCCGCCATGCTGGTCCTTTCCGAAGACGACGTGGACAGGGCCATTTATCCCGTGGGGTTTCATGCCACGAAAGCAGGCAACATCCTGCGGATCTGTCGGATCCTCGTGGAAACGTACCGCGGCGTCGTGCCGGACGACATCGACACCCTGGTCAAGCTGCCCGGCGTGGGCAGGAAGACCGCCAATCTCGTGGTCACTATCGGTTTCGGCAAGCCGGGCATCTGCGTCGATACGCATGTGCACCGCATCTCCAATCGCTGGGGATACATTTCCACCCGAAATCCGGACCAGTCGGAATTCGCGTTAAGAGAGAAGTTGCCATCGGAATACTGGATTCGGTATAATGATCTGCTCGTCATGTATGGCCAGAACTTGTGCAAACCCGTTTCGCCCTTCTGCAGCCGCTGCCGCCTGTCCCGGTTCTGCGACCGGGTTGGCGTGGGAAAACACAGATGACGGCGGAATCCGGGCACCCGGTTCCATGGAGGTATTGAATCAATGGATGGATTACTGAATACGCCGCGGGGGCTCGGCCGCGCGCCTCATATCATCGCGGCGTTGTCCGTACCGGTTAGCGAAGCGGGCGATATCGACTTCGAAGTCTTCGCCCAGGACCTCGAGCGGACGGCGCGATATGGCATCGAACCCGCGGTGCTCATGGATACCTACCAGATCAACCATTGTACGCGGGATCAACAGGTCAAGGGGCTTGAGATCACCCGGGAAGTCATGAACGGTAGAGCGTTTACGGCAGGTGTGTATGTCGAGGACGAGATCAGGGGTGACGGAATCGAGGACATCATCCGCGCGTACCGGGAGAAAATCGAGCAACTGGAACAACAATACGGCGCATGCCCGATCGTTTTTCAAACCGAGCGCTTGAAGCACGCCGACGCCTCCACCGTCATACGCGTTTACGAGGGTCTCGCCGAAAACTCGCGAGGCGGTCTGAAGGCATTCGAACTCAGCCCGGTGTTCGCGCCGAACGGCTGGATGTTTCCGGATGACGCGCTGATCGAAATCCTGGCCGGTGACAAATGGGCTGGCGCGAAGCATTCCTCCCTCGATCCGTCCAGGGAGTGGGCGCTGCTCCGGAAGATCCATCGAATCGGAAAGAAACTGTACACGGGGAACGACTACGATTTCGCGTCCATGATATACTATGGGAGCGACGCGTTGCTGGGTATCGCGACCTTCATGCCCGACAAGTTCAGGGAACTTTCGGACGCCTTGCGGGACGGCGACCTTGCGCGGTACCTCGACCTGGGGAGCAGGATGGAATTCCTGGGGAGGGTCGCGTTCCAGCCGCCCGTGCCGGCCTACAAGCACAGCGCGGCCATGGTGAAGAAGATGCGCGGCTGGTATCCCACGGATTGCGTTCTTCCCGGTAATCCTCTGCGGCGGGACGAGGCGCACCGGGAAGGGTTGCGGAAAGCCCTGGAAATCCTGGAAATTCCATGCGGCTGAACGGCTGCTACCGGCGAGTGTACCGCGCCAGGAGACTCGATATCTCCCGGGTCAGTTCGCTCGTCTTGTCGTCGCCGCGCGAAAGCGTGCTTTCCAGCGCGTCCGCCAGGCCGGCGATCTCATCGCAAAAGGCCTTGTGTTCCTGGGCATGTCTTGCCAGGGCCGCGCGCAGATCAGCGAGGATTTCCTCCACCTTCGCACCGGGATCGACGGGTTCCATCGTGGATGACGCTTGCTCTTCGTCTACCTCTGCCGACGCGTCTACCTCGTCTACCGCGTCTACCCGTGCAACCGCGTCTTCCTCGTCTTCCTCTGCCGACGCGTCTTCCTCGCCTACTCGTGCCACCGTGTCTTCCTCTTCTACCCCTGCCACCGCGTCTTCCTCCGTCGCCCCGGCCTCATCATCCTCCGGGAATGCCAGCCCCTCTTCGCCGTACCCCTTCTCGGATTCCGGGGCGGACCCGGATTCCTGCCCAGGCTCGTCCGTCAAATCGGCCGGGACGCCGGGTGCGCCCTGACCCGCCGGTTCGGCGCCGCCGCTTAACGAATCCGTATCAACCGCCTCCCGCACATGTACGTCTTCGTCGTCCTGCCCCGGCGCTTCATCCACGAAATCAGCACGTGTTTCCATTCCTGCGGCGTCCGTGGTCTCAGCAGTTGCCATATCGTCCCGCGCTACGCTGTCTTCGGCTTCCCCTGGCGCTTCATCCGCGATTCCACCGTCTGTTTCTGATTCCACTTCGGCGTCGTCCGCGGTCTCTGCAGTTTCCGCCTCGTCCCGGCCGTATACGGTTGCCGTCTCGTGGGCAGGCTCGGTTGAATGCTCGGTATGGACCGGCGCCCGGCCGTATTGCCGGCGCGGCGTACCGTTGGAATCCGGACGCTCCGGCGCCGGTTCGCCGCTCCCGGAATGCATGAACAGATCGATGGACTCCCTGGACACGAAGTATCTGCCGTCCTCCAGGTAGTACTCCAGCTTTCCTTCTACGCACATTCGCGTCACCTGGTCGGGCAACTGCTTCATCAAGTCCGCAGTTTCCAGCAAGGTCATCCACTGCGTTTCCGCCATCTTCTCCTCCTGCGCTTATGATCTACTGCCTGTACGCTGGTGTGCCAGCCGCCTTCGTTGTACAGACCATCCGCTCCGGTCTAGAAAACCTCTCCGGCTACCTGCCTGCCGTCGATTCGCAACTGCAATCTAATGCTCAACAACGCTTTTGCAAATACTTCCACGCGGTAGTCGTCGGTTCCGATCCGGAGATTCGTGCTCAAAATGCGCATTTTTTGAAGCGATACGCGACGGATGCTCCGGTCCCTGCAGACTCCGTCGATGTAAAGCCGGGCGTCCTGAGTCCAGGTGCTGAATACCCTGATTTCGTGGCCTTTGAATTCCGCCCTGCACTCGACGCCGTCCGGGTCAGACATGTACATTCATCTCCGTATGAAGTGCGCCGAACCGTTCATTACGCATTGGCCGCAGGCCTTGTTCCGGCAAGTCTCGCGGTCTATCTGCAGCAGGCCCTGCTGAAGGATGGCCCGGTCGATGGAGGCCTTCTTCTCAGGCGTATCGCTGAAGAGCAGGTTCGACATCGATTGGATCACGCTGTTGCTGGCCTGTCTTCCGTATCCGGTGTACATTTCACGGACCAGTTGCATCCGGTCCGATTGGCTGTCCCGGTCGGCGAGGGCGTAGATGAACGGAAGGATCACGTCGACCATCATGCCGCGCTGGCGGTCGCGGCCGATCAGGGCGGTGCGGGCCGTCCGCGAAGCTTCCCCGAACACGGTATGCTTCAGCCAGTAGTCGCCGGGCCGGGGCCTGGTCATTTCCTCGAATTGCCGCGTGATCTGCCGCAGCAATGCGACAGGCCCCCGTCCGGCGCCGAGGTCCATCGGGCCGGCGATCAGCGTGTCCAGACCATCCCGCAGTCCCGCCGCGATAAAGTAACTCATGGCGGCGAGCCGGACCGTGGGGAAGTTAAACGGTCTCAGCCTAAAAAACAACCAGTCATGTTCCTGCATGGGGCGGATGGGAATGGACCGGCCGAAGGCTTCCCAGCGCGTTTCGATTTCCCTGACGTAAGGATCGTCCGGGATTTCCCCGCAGTATGAAAGACGCTGCGAGGGCAGCAGTCCGGCCGCGCCGAACAGTACGGCCTGCAAATCGACGATTCGATGGCCGCCACCCGTGCCGACCAGGGCGCGAATCGTCTTCAGGGGCAGCCGGCGGGCAAGTATCTGGAAGGCATCGGTGTTTTTAACGTATCCCGCGGCCCGCATGGCGAATTCATATAGCGCCTGTTCCGCCGAGACCCGACTCATCCTGCTTGAAATGGCTGCCGCCTTCTGCCGAAACCTGTCGGATCCTTTCCGATCAAGCAATGCGTGTACGCGCTCGACCGACAACCGCTTCATCAGGCGCTGGCAGGGGTAGCCGCCGGGAGTCGGAACCTCCTGTCTCCGCCGGTACTGTTTGCGTATGCGGTCCAGGCCATGCCGAAAGTGCTCGGACAACACCAGCGTGGGGATGTACTGCCCGTTCTGTTTCCGGACGACCGGCAGTTTTTCGTCGTGCCACATGACTACGTGCAGTACCACGTCATTGTAATGTGGGTCGCGGGTATGGCCATGTCGATGCCAGTCGGTGGGTCTTACATGGATTTCCACGTCGCCGCGAAGCCGTTTCCCGGGTCCGAAGGACAGGACCGCCCTGAGGAAATCGGGCCCGCTGTCCTGGTTCAGTGTACCGGGATGATACAGCCTGAGTGACCTTCCGTCGGTAAGCCGGAGCCTTCCGGCCCTTGGCAGTCCTTCCTGCCATAGATGCCAGATGAGCGCTTCCGCTATGTCCGAATCGGCGATTTGAAGCATATTCAGGTTATCTTACTGTTCATTCAGACCGGGTCTATGTTCTTATGGTCGGAAGAAGGTCGTCGATCTCGAATGAGCGGGACGATGCGAGACCGTCTTGATGTCGTTTGCCGTCGATCAAATGACGCTGGTTTTTTTGGGCGATTGGATTATAATTCGTTGTAAACCTGGAGGTATGCACGTTCACATGGATTTCACGGATCCGGTACCCGCGTGACCGCATTCTATTCCATCCTGCAGATCGTCAGCGTACTGGTCTTCACCCTGCTGTTCGGGCTGACGGCCATGTTGCTGTCTCCATTCAACCCCTCGGGCCGGCTGGTCCACTGGTTCGCCCGGTGGTGGGCGCGCACCCTGCTATGGGTGGGACGCGTGCCGGTCCGCCTCGATGGGCTGGACAACATCCCCGGGGGGCAGCCGTGCGTGCTCGTCTCCAATCATGCGAGCGCGGCGGACATACCTATCCTGTTCGGCTCCCTCCCCATACAGTTCAGGATCATCGCCAAGGATTCCCTGTTCCACATTCCGATTCTGGGCTGGTGCATGCGGTTGGCGGGATACATCAGCATCAACCGTACCAATCCGAAGAAGGCCTTGCGGAGTCTTCGGAAAGCGGCACGGCAGATCCGGGTGGGATATCCCGCCGTGGTCTTCCCGGAAGGCACGAGATCACGGACCGGCGAACTGCAGCCTTTCAAGGCCGGCGCTTTTCTGCTCGCCATAGAATCCGGCGTGCCCGTAGTGCCCGTGGGCATATCAGGCAGCTTCGATATCCTCGTTCGCGGCAGTATGAGAATCCGGCCGGACGCGCAGGTTGCCGTGCGCATCGGTACGCCCATCAAAACCGACGGCTATACGACAAAGGACCGGCGCGGGTTGGCCGAGCGGGCTCGGGCTGCCGTTGAAGACTGTCTGCGGCGGGACGGGTAATTGAGCATGGCACGGCCGGCCGGATCGATTTTCGAAGCGGGAACCGCGGTTCTTTTCGATCTCGACAACACCCTGATCGACCGCGACAGGGCGCGCGACAGGTTCTTTTCGTACCTGCTGACCACGTATTTTCCGCATCTGACGCCGGAAGAAGCCGCCTGGGCCGATCGAATGGAAATGTTGTGCGCGCTGGACAACGGGGGACGGGGCAGCAAGGCGGCGATCTACGACTATCTGTTCGGTGAACGCCCGGTCATGTCGGCGCGGGCGTTCACAGAACTCATGCGCGGCAAGCTGGCGTCATACTCTTCCTGGTCGGATGGCGCCGTGCCTATGTTGAATTGCCTTCGTGCCAGGCGCCACCCCATGGCCCTGGTCACCAATGGGTCGAACTCTCAGAGAGCGAAGATCGACGCCTTAGGCGCGTCGGTGTATTTCGACGCGGTTCTGATATCTGAAGAAATGGGTATCGCCAAGCCGGATCCCGCTATTTTCACGCAGGCCATGTCCCGGCTGAACGCCGCGCCCGACCGGTCCGTTTTTGTAGGAGACAGCCTGGAGCACGATATGGCCGGCGCCAGGAAGGCCGGTATGATGACGGTGTATATCAAGAGAGGAGGAGACGAAGAAGCCGGTGAGTCAGCGTGCGACCTGATCGTTTCTGATCTGCGGGAATTGGCGGACCTGGTCATCGGCCTTGACGACTGACCGCAGGTTAACCGTCGGGAAGCCGCGGATTCAGATTGAAATCGAAGAATGAAGCAGCGTAATACTGCCGACCGGCCTGTTGTGCAACCACCTTCGCAAGGAGTGTAACATAAATGAAAGGTTTTCCCTTGACGTGGACACTGGCTCTGTGGATTGCCCTTTTCGCACCGGGTTGTGGGGAAATCGCCCCTCCTGGCGAGGAGGTGGCCCCGGCCTCGGACACGGCGGACGATCTACTGTCTGCACACATGGCCGCCGAAGCCATGCTGACGGTGCCCTTCGCCAGTCTGCTGACCGGCGATCAGGTTGTCGTCGA
>JAPOOT010000199.1 GCA_026713285.1 Gemmatimonadota bacterium
CCAACTAGCTTCTAAGGTACGCGCAGGCGCCCGGCGTACCGGTTCAAGTAGATGCTTCCCATGTTCACGTAGAAGAATCCCCATGTCCCTTCCATCGGATATAGAAGTCATTCTGGCCACGGACTGCGGCAGCACGACGACCAAGGCCATTCTGATAGAAAAACGGTCCGGCGCCTACCGTCTCGTCGTTCGCGGCGAGGCGCCGACGACCGTGGAGGCGCCCTTCGAGGATGTCACGCGGGGCGTGCTCAACGCGGTGCGCGAGGTGGAGGAGCAATCCGGCCGCGCGATCCTCGACGGGGACCGGATCGTCTCGCCGGGGGCCGGGGGCCGGGGGGTGGACCTCTACGTCTCGACGAGCAGCGCCGGCGGCGGGCTTCAGATGATGGTGGCCGGGGTTGTCAAGAGCATGACCGCCGAGAGCGCCGAACGTGCGGCCCTCGGCGCGGGCGCCATCGTCATGGAAACACTGGCGTCCAACGACGGGCGCCTGCCCCACGAACGCATCGAACGCATCCGGCAACTCCGCCCGGACATGATCCTGCTTTCGGGCGGCGTGGACGGCGGTACAAAGTCCCACGTGGTCGAAATGGCAGAACTTATCTCCGCCGCCGACCCGAGGCCCCGTCTGGGAAGCGGCTACGACCTGCCGGTCATTTACGCCGGGAACACAGAGGCCGGCGAGGACGTCAGGCGGATTCTGGACGACAGGACGGAACTCAGCCAGGTGGAGAACCTGCGCCCCGTGCTCGAGGCGGAGAACCTGGGTCCCGCCCGGGAACGGATCCATACGCTGTTCATGGAACACGTGATGGCCCAGGCGCCCGGTTACCGGGACCTGATGGCGTGGACCCACGTGCCCATCATGCCCACCCCCGGCGCCGTGGGCAGGATGGTGCGGGTCGTCGCCGACCGCGACGGTATCGACGTGGCGGGCGTGGACATCGGCGGCGCGACCACCGATGTGTTCTCGGTCTTCGGCGGCGCCTTCAACCGGACCGTGAGCGCCAATCTCGGCATGAGTTACAGCATTTCCAACGTGTTGACGGAAGCGGGACTGGAGGCCATCGCGCGGTGGCTGCCCTTCGATATGACCGACGCCGACCTGAAGGACCGCCTCGGCAACAAGATGATCCGTCCCACCAGCATCCCCCAGACCATGGAGGAACTGATCATCGAGCAGGCCGTGGCCCGCGAGGCCCTGAGGCTGGCCTTTGAGCAGCACAGAAACTTTGCCGTGTCGTTGAAGGGCGTGCAGCAGCTTCGAACGATATCGGACACCTTTGACCAGCAGACGGGCGGCCAGACCCTGGTCGACCTGATGAACCTGGACCTGATCATCGGCAGCGGCGGCGTGCTTTCCCATGCGCCGAACCGGTCACAGGCCGCGCTGATGCTGGTGGACGCCTTCCAGCCGGAAGGCATCACGAACCTGGCGGTGGACAGCATATTCATGATGCCCCACCTGGGTGTGCTTTCCACCGTGCACGAGACCGCGGCGCTGGAGGTTTTCGATCGAGACTGCCTCGTATATCTCGGCCCCTGCGTCGCACCGGCCGGACGGGGTACCGTGGGTTCGCACAGCGTGACGGTGAAGGCCAGGGCGGATGGCGTGGAAGCCGTGTACGAGGCCGTCGTGGGAGAATTGGCCACGATCCCGACCGGAGAAGCGGAGGAAGTCGTACTGGAGGTCACCCCATCCCGCGGTTTCGACGTCGGCGCCGGCAGAGGCGCGCCGGTCACCCGTACCGTCCGCAATGGCCCGTTGGGCGTGATTATCGATACGCGCGGCAGACCGCTTCAACTGCCGGCCGACGCGGCCGAACGGGTGGAGGTCCTGAAGCGGGGTTACCGCGCGCTCGAAGTCTACCCGGAGTCCAGCTGATGGCCCATGCCTATACATCGGGCCTGCGCGTATCGCCCCGGACCGTTGTCGCCCGGACGCGGCGCCTTCCCCTGAGTGGAGAGGTGGTGGTGCAGGTGGATGACCGGGTACGGCCCGATACAGTGGTCGCAGAGACGTATCTGCCCGGACCGGTGCACAACGTCAACGTCGCCAATGCCCTGGCCATTGCGCCCGAGGACGTACCGGGCTGCATGCTGAAGCAACGGAACGATTCGGTGGAAAAAGGGGAGTTGATCGCCGAATCAAAGGGGATCTTCGGGCTGTTCAAGTCCGCTGTCCGGTGCCCCGAGCGCGGAACGGTCGAAATGGTTTCGGATGTGACCGGCCAGGTGCTTATTCGGGAACCGTCGACCCCGGTGCGGATCAACGCCTATCTCGATGGCAGGATAACCAAACTCCTTCCTGGAGAGGGTGTCGTGGTGGAAACAGTCGGGGCCTTCATCCAGGGCATCTTCGGCATAGGGGGCGAAGTGCACGCGCCGATAAACCAGATCGTCCAGTCGCCCGATGAGGAGGTCACCGAGGAGATGGTCGATGCGCGGTGCGCGGGAAAGATCGTCTGTGGCGGATCCATGATCACCCTTGACGCGCTGCGTAAGTTGATAAGGGTCGGCGCGTCGGGTGTGGTGGTAGGGGGCATGCAGTACCACGACATCGGCGACCTCCTGGGATACCAGATCGGCGTCGCGGTGACCGGCGGGGAAGACATCGGCCTGACCGTGGTGGTCACCGAAGGCTTCGGGCGGCTGCCCATGGCCGAGCGCACGTTCGACCTGGTCGGGTCCATGGAGGGCCGGGAAGCTTCTATGAGCGGCGCCACGCAGATCCGGGCGGGTGTGATTCGCCCCGAAATCATCATTAAGACCGACGGCGTCGAAGAACCGCCGGCACGATCGGATCCGGCGGCCCGCGGCCTGGTATCCGGGTCCCTGGTGCGCCTGATCCGCAAGCCCTGGTTCGGAGAAATCGCCACGGTGGCGTCGTTGCCGGAACAACCCGTCAGGCTACCGACCGGCGCCCTGGCCCGGGTGCTGGAAGTTCGCAGGACGAACGGAGAGATCGTGACTGTGCCCCGAGCCAACGTGGAGATCGTGGAGTCCTGATGCGTCTAACCCCCTCACGCCGCAAGCCACCCTGTGATTCCTTCGCGAACGCGCTGCTGCGCGCTGTCCTCGCTTGTACGGTGATCGTCGCCATGGCGCAGACGGATCTCCTTTTCGCACAGACTGACACCGAATCCGGCTGGTTCAACGCGGACCGGACCCAGGCCCTGGTACTCGGGATCGTCCTGACCGGCGCCATTCTGCTTTACGTCGTGCTGGCCGCCTCGGGCCGGCCCCTTTTCATTCGTAAAATCGCCGGCCTGGAAACGGTCGAGGAAGCCGTGGGCAGGGCGACGGAGATGGGCAAGCCCATCCTCTACGTCCCCGGCCTGAACGACATGGACGAGGTGCAGACCATCGCGTCCATGAACCTGCTGGGTCATCTCGCCACCATCATCGCGGGATACGACTCCAGGCTGCACGTGCCCGTACGCAAGTCCCTCGTCATGAGCGTGGCGCGCGAGACCGTGCAGCAGTCCTACCTGTCCGCGGGGCGCCCCGACGCTTACCAGGAGGACGACATTCACTACGTGTCGGACGCCCAGTTCGCCTACGCGGCGGCCGTCGATGGCATCATCGTACGTGAACGGCCGGCCGCATGCTTCTACCTGGGCGGGTTCTACGCCGAATCCCTTATCCTGGCGGAAACGGGCAACTCCATCGGGGCCATACAGATCGCGGGAACGGCCAGGCCTCCTCAACTGCCATTCTTCGTGGCGGCCTGCGACTATACGCTGATCGGCGAGGAACTGTTCGCCGCCAGCGCGTACCTGTCCAAGGAGCCGCGCATGCTCGGCAGCCTGAAGGGACAGGACGCAGGCAAGGGCATCGCCATCGTATTCATCCTGGCCGGCAGCGCGCTGGCCACACTGGAGTCCGTCACCGGAAGCGAGACCGTCCGCGAAGTGTCGCAAATCGTCCTCTGGCTTTTCAGGTAGATCCCATGCGTCGTAAAATACCGCTCATCATCACATTCATCATCGGCGTTGTCCTGGTCACGGGGTATTTCGTGACGAGGGGACCGTTCAACACGCTGTACGAGAGTTTCTCCGATTATTTCGCCATCATTACGGTCTTCGCCTTCATCCTCGGCGGCGGCAGTCTGCTAAAGATTCATTTGAAACGCGTTTCCAACCGATCCACGGACTGGCCCTACAGTGTGGTAACCCTGGCGGGGTTCCTCGTCACCCTGGTGATCGGACTGTTCAAGGTGGGCAATCCGGATGGGTTGGGCGGGGAGGTCCTGGCCGCCGGTTCCTGGCTGCGCTTCCTGTTCGACGGGGTCTACAATCCGCTGTCGGCGACCATGTTCTCCCTGCTGGCCTTCTTCGTCGCCTCGGCGTCCTACCGGGCCTTCAGAGCGCGCACGAAGGAGGCCACCATCCTCCTTTCCGCCGCCATGGTCATCCTGCTGGGCAGAACCCCCGTGGGCGCCTGGCTGACGGCCTGGATGCCGGAAAGCCTCGGCTTCCTCGAACTGCCGAACCTGGCCAACTGGATCATGGCCTGGCCGAACACGGCCGGTCAGCGCGCGATAATGATCGGAATCGCCCTGGGGGTCATCGCGACCTCGCTGCGCATCATCCTGGGGATCGAGCGCAACTACCTGGGCAGGAGGGAGTGAGCATGCGGATTCCCGATTCCATCCTGCATATCGACCGGCGGATCATCTTCCTGCTCATCGGGGCGGCCGTCTGCATACCCCTGATCCTGCAGCCCCGCTTCCAGGACAGTCCCACGCCTATCGTCCAGTCGATTTTCGACACGGTGGAGCGGCTGCCGTCCGGGTCGCGCGTATTCCTTTCCTTCGATTACGGTCCGGACACGGCGCCCGAACTGGATCCCATGGCCAAGGCCCTCGTGCGGCACACGATGACCCGGGGCCACGAGGTGTCCTTCTTCACCCTGTTCCCCGAAGGGCTGGGACAGATTAAGAAGATCACGGACAACCTGCTGCCTGTGGAGTTCCCGGAGAAAGCCTATGGCAGGGATTACGTGAACCTGGGATACAAGGCCGGCCTCGGTGGCGCGATCAATACGATGGTCGTCAACTTCCGAACGCTGGTCAATGCCGACGCGGAGGGCACGCCGCTCGACGATCTGCCCATGACCGCGGATGTCGACGAGATGGTGGACTATGCCATAATCCTCAGCCTGACCGCGGGCGACCCGGGACTGAAGGAGTGGATTCAGTTCGCGGGCGATATCGCGGGGATTCCCGTCATGGGCGGGGGCACCGCCGTGGTGGCGCCGGAACTGTATCCCTACTATCCTCAGCAACTGGTCGGCCTGATGGGTGGTCTCAAGGGCGCTTCCGAGTACGAGTCCGCCCTTGTGGACCGGTATCCGGCCTACCGTAACGCCTCCATGGACGCCACCATGCGCATGGGGCCCCAGGTCGTCACCCACGTGCTGATCGTACTGCTGATCCTGCTGGGCAATCTGGCTTACTTCTTCGGCCGATCTGGCCGACCGGGCCGGAATGACCGGATGGACCAGGCGGACCGGGCGGACCAGACAAACCAGGCGGACCGCAGGCGTTAAAGGATCGGCGTATGGACGTTACACTGCAGCTTTGGATCGACGCGGCCCTGACGCTGATGATCCTCAGCTTCCTGTACCGAGACAATCCTTTCTACAAATTCGCCGAACACCTCTTCGTCGGCGTGTCCGCCGCGTACCTCATGGCAATCGGTTTCTGGGACCACCTGGTTCCGAACCTGCTGGGCAAACTGTTCCCCTCGCTCATGTCGGGCGTCGTGCCCGGCGCCGTCGGCCGGTCGCCGGACTATTACTACATCATCCCCGCCGTCTTCGGCCTGCTGCTTCTTACCCGCCTGATCGACCGCTGGGCCTGGCTCAGCCGGTGGGCGCTGGCGTTCATCGTCGGCGGATCGGCGGGATTCAACCTGCCCCGCTTCCTGGATTCGGACTTCATCATCCAGGTCCAGAGCACCATGGTTCCGCTCGTGGTGCTCGACCCGGCTGGCAATCTGCTCTGGGGCGCGAGTTTTTCCCACATCGTACTCGTCCTGGGCGTGATCTGCGGACTGGTGTATTTCTTCTTCTCTGTAGAACACAAGGGGATACTGGGACACGTGTCGCGTGCGGGGATCTGGGTGTTGATGGTGACCTTCGGCGCCGCCTTCGGATACACGGTCATGGCGCGCATCTCCCTCCTTACCGGCAGGATGGAAGCCCTGGGCGCCTGGCTCGCCACCATGTTCTGATTGGAGACCGCCCGCGCGACCCGGTCCGTTGTCCGGGCGAGACGGTCCGCTGTCCGGGCGGCCCGGCCCGTTGTCCGGGCGAGACGGTACCGTCACCCATGATTTCTGTTGCGCATTGCCATGGGCCGCTGTTACTTACTGGACCGTTCATTTCGGTCCCGGCCCGTGACGCCGGGACAGGGCGTACACGCGTAATGGAGTCCCATGCAAGCCATCATCCCCGTTGCGGGCAGCGGAAGCCGGTTGCGCCCGATCACGCCAGGAACCCCCAAGGCCCTGGTTCCCGTCGCGGGGAAGCCGGTGCTCGAGTACATCCTCGAACAGGTTGCCGGCCTGGGTATCCGCGAGATCATACTGGTCGTCTCCCCCTCGGGGGACGCCATCCGCGGCTATGTCGATCAACGTGATGGTTTCGAGGCACGGTACGTCGTGCAACGCGAGCCGCTCGGGATCGGTCACGCCGTGTACCAGTGCCGCGGCCTGCTGAATGACGGCCCCGTCCTGATCGTACTGGGCGATGTCGTCTATCTGTCGGGTTTTTCCTCCCTGGACAAAGAACCGCCGGGCCACGCCATCGGCGTAAAGCGCGTATCAGGCGACCTGGCCCGGTACGGGCAGGTGGAAATCTCGGACGGGCGGATCACCCGGCTGGTGGAGAAACCCGATCGTCCCATCTCCAATACGGCGATCGCCGGGATCTACTGTTTTTCCGGGTCCGGCCCGCTCATGGATGGACTGGAATACCTTGTCAAGTCAGGTCGAATGACCCGAAACGAGTATCAGCTAACGGACGCGCTGCAGTGGATGGTGGAACAGGGCGAGCATCTGTCTCCCTTCGACGTCGACCACTTGTACGACTGCGGTACGCCGGACCGTCTGCTGGAGGCCAACCGGCGGCTTCTCGACCTGAACGGGGGGAGCTGCAGCATACCGGGCAGCGTGATCATACCGCCCGTCGACATCGCGTCCGGCGCCCGGGTTCACCGATCCGTCGTCGGTCCGCACGTCGCCATCTCGTCCCGGGCCTCCGTCGTGCGCACCGTCGTACGCGACGCCACCATCGGAACCTGCGCCCGGATCGAAAACTGCGATCTCAGGCGTTCCGTCGTTACGCCGCACGCCGTGTTGGCCGACACCGTTAGACGTGCATCGACCGGCGCGCGTTGCGCGGTTTATGTCTGACCATGTACCGATAACCGATTGTCCCCGATCCTCAGGCAGTTCATCAGGAGCATGACACATGACACCTGGTTACCTCTTTACTTCCGAATCCGTTACCGAAGGCCATCCCGATAAAGTCGCAGACCAGATCTCCGACGCCGTATTGGACTCCGTCATCGAGCAGGACCCCTATTCCCGGGTGGCCTGCGAGACCTTCGTCACTACGGGCCTGGTGCTCGTCGGAGGGGAGATCACGACAGACGGCTACGTGGACGCGCAACGCGTGGCGCGCGAGACCGTTAAGTCCATCGGTTACACGGACTCGGGGTTCGGGCTGGACTGGGAGTCCTGCGGCGTGGTCGTTTCCCTCGACCGGCAATCGGCCGATATCGCCATGGGGGTGGACCGGGAGGGCGCCGGCGACCAGGGCATGATGTTCGGCTACGCGACCAACGAGACCCCTGAAATGATGCCTCTGCCCATTACCCTCGCCCACCGGCTGACCCGCAACCTCGCGTCGATCCGGAAGGACGGCGTCGCGCCTTACCTGCGTCCCGACGGCAAGTCGCAGGTCACGGTGGAATACGTGAACGGCAGTCCCCGGCGGATCGACTCGGTGGTCATCGCAGCCCAGCACGACCCGGATGTCTCCGGCGAGAAGATCAGGGAGGACATCGTCAACGAGGTCATCGGACCCGCGCTGCCGGCCGAGTTGATCGACCCGGGCCGGATCAAGTACCACGTCAACGCGACCGGACGTTTCGTTACGGGGGGACCGCAGGGCGACGCCGGGCTGACAGGCCGCAAGATCATCGTGGACACGTACGGCGGCTACTGCCGCCACGGCGGCGGAGCCTATTCGGGCAAGGACCCGACCAAGGTGGACCGCTCGGCTTCCTATGCCGCGCGCTACGTCGCCAAGAACGTCGTCGCGGCGGGTCTGGCGGAGAAGTGCGAGATCCAGCTCGCCTACGTCATCGGCGTGGCCGAACCGGTCTCGGTCAATGCAGATACCTTCGGTACGGGGACCGTCGACGACCTGGAGATCACGCGCCTGATCCGCAAGCACTTCGACCTGACGCCGCAGGGCATCATCGAAAGTCTCGACCTGAGGCGGCCGATATACCGTCCCACGGCTTCCTACGGCCACTTCGGACGGAACGAGGCGGGTTTCACCTGGGAGCAGTGCGACAAGGTGGACGAACTCAGGAACCACGCCTGATCAGGAAGGTGCCTGGCCCGTGAACGCGTTACAGTGGGTGAACGCGTTACTGCGCCACAGTGTCTTATTTCGGCGCCCTGACCAACAGAATCAGGGCCAGTAGTCCGAAGAGCGCGTTGGCGCCCCATGCCGCCGCCATGGGCGGGAGCAATCCGGCGTGCCCGAAGGCCTGGGCAAATCGGAGCAGTCCCCAGTAGACGAAACAGATCCCGATACTCAGGGCAAATCCCACCGCGACGCCGCCCCGTCTCAGATGGGAGGCCAGCGCGCCGCCCAGCAGTACGATGATCAGACCCGCGCCCGGAAACGCAATCTTCAGGTTGAGGTCTACCAGGTAGCCCTGCACGTCTCCTCCTCCCCGCCGTACGTTCTGAATCAACTGGTCGAGTTCGCCGTAACTCATCTCCTCGGGGCGTTTCTGCCCTCGCAGGAAGTCCTCCGGCGTCTCGGACCATCCGTCGGGTTCTAGTTCGGCGAACGAGGTGTATTCGTACAGTCCGCCTTCAACCAGAAACTGACGTTTAACCCCGTTGAAAAGCAACCAGCGCCCATCCATCCAGACGGCGCGTTCCGCCGTGAGGACGCTGGTGACGGAGCCGTCGCGGAATTCGGTGACGTGTATCCCCGTGCCCTCCTCGATGCGTCCGTTGAAAACGCGGATATAGATCTGGCGCTCTCCATCTCCCCTGAAATACACATCGTACCTGATGTGTTGCCCTGCGCCGCCTTGCATGTCCACGTGTTCCGATTTGATTTCGGCACGTTTCATGCTCGTGTGGGGAACAAGCCATTCACCGGCCCAGAACAGGCATGCGCATACCACCACGCTGACGAGGAGCATCGGCCGCAGCAACCGGTACAGGCTGAGCCCCGATGCCTTCATGGCGGTCAGTTCTCCCAGCCTGGTCAGCTGGCCGAAGGTATAAAGACTGGCGAGCAGCAGACTGACGGGAATCGTGAGCACGAAGATGTAGGGCATGTAATAGACGTAGTAGAGCGCGATATAACCCGGCGCCACGTTGCGGTCCAGGAATCGGTCCAATTGCTCGATGAGATCGACCACGAAGAAGATGCTGACGAAGGCGACCAGGCTGACGGCGATGGCGGTAATGAACAGGCGGAGTACGTACCGGGTGATCAGGGACATGAAGTAGCGTTCCTCTGGTGATTTCGACGCATTGACGTCAGATGCGATCCCTGCCGCTGACCCAGACCAGGACGGCTCCGGGTACGCCTATGACGATGTTCGCGGCCCACATCGCCCAGACAGGATCGAACAGATCGCGGTCCGCCAGTTCTTCGCCGCCGAGCAGGCAGGCCCAGTACAGGAGGAAGAAGCAGAGACTGACGCCGACGCTCACACCCATGCCGCTCCGGCGGATACGCACACCCAGCGGCGCGCCGATCAGCACGAAGACGAGACACGCCGCCGAAATGGCGTACTTCTTGTGGATTTCGACGACGTAGCTGTTCTTCTGCCGCTGCCTCAACGAGATCGTCCGCTGCGCCTTGGCCCTGGCCGCTTCGATGGAATCTGTCTTCGCCTCCGAGTGAACCGGTCCGGGTACAAGACTCGCCGCGACCTCGTCGATCTCCAGTTGCCATTCATCGATTTTCGCCTGCATCATTTCAATGTTCAATTCTCGGTCGCCCCGGGTTCCCGCCTCCGACCGCTGGACGCCGCTGGGCGCGGTGCGAATCGAAAACCGCTGCCGCTCGAAGACCTCTTTGAAATACCGCCCCGTAGAATCGTCCTGTTGAAGGAGCTCTCCGTCATAGAGCATCAGGTTGATCCTGCTGCCCGTCTCGTTGACGTTAAACTCGCCCGACCTTGCCGTCATGATGCGCGGGTAGCGCATGTTCTCCGTTTCGTAGATGGTGATGCTTTCAATCTCATTGTTCCTCGGATTGACCCGGTCGATCAATATGCTGTATCCCGGTATGTCCTTCATGAATATGCCTGCGGTGAAAAGCAGCGTGGGACGGGCGCGGTGGATATCGTTCATGAGCGAACGGGCCCGGTAATTGGCTTCGGGCAGGATGACGTCCATGAAGTACAGGTGGCAGCCGCCAAGGAGTATTCCCAAAACGAGCACCGGTGCGACCATCTGGTAGAAACTGACGCCGCCCGCCTTGAACGCCGTGACTTCGTTATCGGCCGAAAGCCGGCCGAAAGCCATGAGGCTGGCGACCAGTACGGACATGGGAATCGATACGGCGACAATCCAGGCAAGGTTGAGAAAGAAAACCTCGAGCACGGTTAGCAAGTCGAGGTTCTTGCCTATGATGAGGTCGGCAATCTGAAATATGATGTCCATCACGAGGATGAACGTGATGATCACGAATGAAAACAGAAAGGGCCCGACGTGCGCTTTAAGAACGTATCGGTAGAGGTGAACCGGGAGGATCATGGGCCAATCCGGTGGAATACGGACCGGGGCAGGGTGTTCCGACGAGTTCGGTGCCGGGCATCGTCGACAATTGTTTCGATGTTTTTGATGGTCCCTCGACTATATGAATATACCGCGTGGTATCGAGGGGAAGCAAGCTGTTTTATACTGAGCGAGGCTCCCGATTTGCCGGGAATTTCGCTTGACTTGCCGTACGTGCCGCGCTATACTCATTTCATTCATTTACAGACAAGGAGCATCCTTGATGGCCAGTATAAACAAAGTCATTCTGATCGGTAATCTCGGCGCTGATCCCGAAATGAGGTACACGCCTTCCGGCCGGGCCGTGGTCAATTTCCGCATGGCCACTACGCGCCAGTGGAACACGCAGGACGGAGAACGGCGGGAAGAAACGGAATGGCACCGGATCGTAGCCTTTTCCAAACTGGCGGAGATCTGTGGCCAATATCTCAAGAAAGGCGCTCCGGTGTATGTTGAAGGACGGCTGCAAACCCGTTCCTGGGAGGATCAGAACGGGATGAAGCGATATATGACGGAGATCGTAGCGAACGAGATGCAAATGCTGAGTGCCCGCCAGCAGAGCGAGGTTTCATCGGACGCGCCCGGTGGAATCGGAAATACCGCGACGGAAGAGCCGCCTTCTTCGCCTGGGACCGATTCCGACGACGACCTTCCGTTTTAACGTCATTCGAAGGATAGTCCGTTTTCGCAGCCGGTTGATCCTTACATCGTGGGCCTGTAGTGAGAACCCATGACCGTTAGACTTAGCGGCAACGGACTTCCTCGAATAACGATCCTTATCGCCCGGCAGGAACCCGTCGATTCGCTGATCAGTTGGCTGAGCGGCGCGGGTTACCCGTTAACGGAACTGCGTTACACCGTCGTCGAAGACCTTCACGCCCGAATTCCCGATTCGGATATCCTGCTCTTCCATACGGACCGACCAAATTCGGACCTCCCCTTTGTGATGGATGAATTGAAGTCTCGGCAGATACTGCGGGCTCCCGCGGTCATCGTGCTGACCGGCTGCGATGCCATCGGTGACTTGGACGTAACCCGGGGAATCGACGATTTCATTTGCGCGCCATACGATATCCGCGAGTTCGACCTGCGCATCAAGAACGTCCTCTGGCGCCGGCACAGCGTGCAGATTCAGGATATGATCGTCTGGGGCGACCTGCTAATCAACCTGGGCAACTACGAAGTCACGATCCGGGGCAAGGCGATCGACCTGACGCTCAAGGAATACGAGTTGCTCAAACACCTGGCCAGGCACCGGGGAAGGGTGTTCACCCGGGATGAACTGCTGACGGCCGTTTGGGGATACGATTACTTCAGCGGTACAAGGACGGTGGACGTGCACGTGAGGCGGCTGCGAATGAAGATCGAACGCCACGGCGTTCATATCATCACGACCGTCCGGGGAGTCGGATACAAGTTCGGAGACTGACATGCGCAGGACCGCGTTGATCATACTTACATCCGCGTCCGTGATTTTCGGGTGCGCGTACTACAATACCTTCTACAACGCCAGGAAAGCGTTCAAAGAAGGGGAGCGCATACGGCTCAGTCAGCAGACGCCCGACGGGGGCTTGCCTCCACAGGCCATTGCTTCCTACGAACTCGCGATCGAAAACGCGGGTCTTGTCCTGCGGGACCATGCGGGAAGTGCCCTGGTCGACGACGCATTGGTCCTGATCGGCGACGCACTGGCGATCCAGGGGCGGCACGAACAGGCCGTCAAGAGGTATCAACAGGTGCTGAGGTTGTTCCCGGACAGCGAATTTACCGGCCACTGCGTTTTTTCACTCGGTCTCGGCTTGCTCAACGCGGGTGATTCCACACGGGCGGATGAGCTGCTGGACCGCTTCGTTCGCGAATATCCCGGCAGCGACCGAATCCCGGACGCCTTCATGCTGCGGGGGAAGATCTCCTTCGGCGGCGCCCGCCACGAAGAGGCCGTCTCGCGGTTTCAGGAGATTCTGAAACTGCATTCGCGCCACGAAATGAAAGCGGAGGCCAGGTACTACATCGCGCGGTCCAAGCTGGAACAGAGTCTGTTCGCCGATGCAAGGGAACACCTCGAACAAGCCATCGAGCAGGCCCGGTCGAACAGGTTGCGATTTCAGGCCAGTTTCATGCTGGGTGAAAGTATGCGGCGCGAAGGAGGTATTACTGATGCGCTGGAGGTGTTCGAATCGCTGTTGGATCTGCGCGCCTACCGCGATTACCACCCCGAGGTCATGCTGGCGATGGCGGCCTGCCTTGCCGAACTGGACCGGCATGAAGCGGCCGTTTCCAGGTACGAGTCCGTCATTTCGCTATATGAATCAGACCGAAATCACGCGGAGGAAGTCTCGCGTGCCACGTTCGAACTGGGGGAATTGTACCGGATCGCAGGCGACCTGGAGTTGGCGGAACAAAGGTACGCCGACGCGCGGCGCGCGAGTCCGCGTTCGTTCTGGGTCGGTGACGAGTCCGATCGCAAGTACCGAGCCATCGGTGAACTGCGTCGCCTGAGCCGGAACCTTGGAAACATGCAGGTCGCGTTGGAATCGGTCAGACCTTCCGGCGATACCGAATCGACAAGCCCATCGAACTTCGCGAAGTTGATGGATAGCGTGATCGGGCTTCGATTCCAACTGGCTGAACTTTATCTGTTCCGATTGGAGATGGCCGACTCGACGCTGAGCCAGTACCTTGCCATAGAAAAGGAGTCGGCCGATCCCTCCATAGCTGCCAAGGCGGCCTTCGCGAGGGCCTGGGTACTCGAGGAGATATTGCAGGACAGGGAAAACGCGAGATCGGTCTATGACGCCATCGCCGTGCTGTATCCCGGGACTGCTCACGCCGTGGAGGCATCCATCGCACTATCGAAACCGATTGAAGGCGAACTTCCTCAGGACCGGCTGTTTGCGGAGGCGGAACGGCTGCTTTTCGAAGCGGACCAGCCGGACTCCGCGCGTGGCCTGTACGAACTGGTCATTCGCCGGTATCCGGATGGAGCATTCGCGCCGCGTGCGCTCTTCGCCCTTGGATGGCTCGCCGAGACGCGTTTCGACGATCCGGAAACGGCCCTCGGACACTTCCATGAAATCGTGGAACGCTATCCCGGGTCGGAACAGGCGGAGTCCGTCCGAGACAAGATTCGACTCATGGAAGAACTGCGTCCAGCGGCGGAGCCGGACAAATGATGCGTTGACATCCGGCCCGGCCGGCTGTATCGTAGAGGAGCGAAAGCTGGAAGGCCATGCGGTCCGGCTACGATGCGAATCCATGGAACTGGACGATCCGCGGTATCCGGATGCGACCTGAATCCCGTCCGCCTCACAGCAAGCGAGCATGTCGACCATCCCCATCTGCCAGTGTGACGCCGAGATCCTGTCCAACCGTCAAATCGGTCCCGGCCTTTACTGGATCGACCTGCTTGCACCCGATATCTCACACCACGCCCAGCCCGGTCATTTCGTACACCTGATCGCTTCCGACGTCTCCAAGGACAGCAGCAGGCAGACCTGGCTCCGTCACACCCCCCTGCTCAGGCGCCCCTTCAGCATTGCCGAACGCGATCCCGAAAAAGGCGTTTTTGGACTCATCTACCGGATCGTCGGCGGCGGAACCGAGGTCCTCGCCACGCGGCGCGAAGGGGAACGTGTCGATTTGCTCGGTCCGCTGGGAAGGACATTTGAGCCGGTACGCGCGGGACGGCCGGTGATCATGGTCGCGGGTGGGGTTGGGGTGGCGCCCTTTCTCTCCCTGGTACAGGAGACGGTAAGAGATGGGCGGTCGGACCCGGCGGAAATGACGGTGCTGTTCGGCGCGGCGACGGCTGGCCTGTTGAGCGGGGAAGAGAAATTCCGCCAACTGGGGGTCGACGTCAAGCTGGCAACCGACGATGGCACGACCGGCCACCACGGACTGGTGACGGATATGCTGGAACGGGAACTTGCCCGGTCGCCCCGGCAGTGCGCTTATCTCTATGCCTGTGGACCCACGCCCATGATGCGGCGCTGCCAGGCAATCGCCCGGGAGGCCGGTATCGACGGACAGGTTTCCCTGGAGGGGATCATGCCCTGCGGCGTGGGAGTCTGCATGGCCTGTGTCGTTCCCTGCGTCGTCCCCGGCGATCGATCGTCACCCCGCCGCTACGAGCGGGTTTGCGACACCGGTCCGGTTTTTGATATGGAGGAGGTCGTGTTGTGAAGGCACAACCCGATTTATCGGTTAGCATCGGAGCGCTGAAACTCAGAAACCCCGTCCTCGCCGCGTCGGGCACCTTCGGATACGGATCGGAATACGGCCGGTTCGTGGATCTCTCTGATTTCGGCGGAATCGTCACCAAGACACTCACGCCGGAACCCTGGCCAGGCAATCCTCCTCCGAGGGCCGCGGAAACGGCCGCCGGCATGCTCAATTCCATCGGACTGCAGAACGTGGGCGTGGAGGCTTTTGTCCGGGACAAGATGCCGTATCTGAGAAAAATGGATACCGCGTTAATCGTCAACGTGGGTGGGGGCCCGGTCGAGGAATTCGTCTCCGTGACCGAACGCCTGTCCGACTGTGAAGGCATCGATGCGCTGGAGATCAACATGTCCTGCCCGAACGTGTCGGGGGGCATGGACTTCAGCACCGATCCGCGGCGCGCGGGAGAACTCGTTTCCACGCTGCGCGGCATCACGGACCTGCCGGTCATCGCAAAACTCACGCCGAACGTTACGGACGTCGGGGAAATCGCCCGCAGCGTCGAAGATGCCGGCGCCGACGCGATATCGGCTATCAACACGCTTCGAGGCATGGCGGTGGACATCCGCACGCGCCGTCCCGTGCTAGGCGCCGTCACGGGCGGTCTTTCGGGGCCGGCCATCAAGCCCGTGGCAGTAGCGGCCGTTTACCGGATCGCAAGCCAGGTGGACGTTCCGGTCATCGGAATCGGCGGTATCATGAGTGGCGAAGACGCCGTAGAATTCCTCGTGGCCGGCGCCACGGCCGTACAGGTTGGAACGGCCAACTTCGTCGAGCCCCGCTCAGGCGCGTCTGTCGCGCGGGAGTTGGCCGGCTGGTGCGCCGCGTCGGACATACACTCGGTCCGCACACTGATTGGAAGCATGCGGATCCCGTCACAAGAGGACGTTCCATGTCACCCTTTGTAGACAGTTTGAACCGTGCCCGCGACAGGACGAACAGCCTGGTCTGCGTGGGACTCGATCCGGACGTGGATCGGTTTCCGGAGCACCTGAAATCGGGGAATGACGCGGTATTCGAGTTCAACCGAACGATCATCGAGCACACATCGGACCTCGTATCGGCCTATAAGCTGAACATCGCGTTTTTCGAAGTCATGGGCGCACGGGGCTACGAGGTGCTCGAGCGCACGCTCACGGTGATCCCGGATGAGGTCGTGGTGATCTGCGATTGCAAGCGGGGCGACATGGGGAATAGCGCGCGCATGTACGCGAAGGCGCTGTTCGAGCACTTCGGATTCGACGCGGTGACCGTCAATCCCTACCAGGGGCGGGATTCCGTTCAGCCCTTCCTTGATTACACCGACCGTGGGGTCTTCATTCTCTGCCTGACTTCCAACGAAAGCTCGCGCGATTTCCAGCACCTGTCCGTCAACGGACATCCGCTGTATATCGAGGTGGCCAGTGCGGCCCAGTCCTGGAACACCGCCCGAAACGCGGGACTGGTGGTGGGCGCTACGCAGGCGGAGTCCCTGGCGGATATCCGTGCCGTCTCCCCGGACATGCCTCTGCTGATACCGGGGATCGGCGCCCAGGGCGGCGACCTGGAAACCGTCATCCGCGCCGGCGCCGACACCAGCGGCGGTGGACTGCTCATCAATTCCTCCCGGAGCATACTTTATTCCTCCGGCGGCCAGGATTTCGCCGAGTCCGCCCGGGCGGCAACGCTAAGGCTCAGAGCAGAGATCAACGCACTGCTTCCCTGAATTCCATGCGCGATCCGGCGCCAGGCCGCGCCACGGTTTTTCAGACTCTGCGTAACCGGATGTATCGGCACGGGCGTAAATCCCGTGTTTCAAGGAACGTCGACCGATGCGGAACAGGATCAATCGGACCAGTCCGGCCAGCCGGGCCAGGTGGACCGAGCGGACCAACCGGGCCAGGTTGACCAATCGGGCCAGTCCGGCCAGCCGGGCCAGGTGGACCGAGCAGGCAAATCTGACAAAGTTGGCCAAGTCGATCAGGCGGACCGGAGACATGGAGACCAACTTCGAGGTCCGCAGTTTCGATGCGGAGATCACAAAGGAAGCATACGACAGGCTGCCGAAGTTGCCGCTGTATTTCGTGCTGGACAACCTGCGCAGCGCATTCAACGTGGGATCCATTTTCCGGACCTGCGACATCCTGCGGGTTACAAGCCTCTTTCTGTGCGGTTACACGGCCTGTCCGCCCCACACGAAACTGGAGAAGACGGCCCTGGGCACCGTCGAATACGTCCCCTGGCGTTATTTCGAGTCGGCCGTCGACGCGGTCGACTACCTGCGAGACAGAAACATCGCGGTGTGGGCCGCCGAAACGGCTTCGGGTTCGGTGCCGTACGACGAGGCGGAATTTCCGGACGAATTGGCGATCGTCCTGGGTAACGAGGCGCTGGGCGTGAGCCGCGATGTGCTGGAACGGTGTGACGGGATGGTCGAAATCCCAACGCGGGGCTACAAGAATTCGCTCAACGTGGCGTCCGCCTGCGCGGTCCTGGGATTCAAGGCGCTGGAGCAAATGGAAGGGAATTCGAACTGACCGGGGCGAATGATCCTGCGGGCGTGCTACGGGTCGCTCGACCAGGTCTTCCTGCCCACGAAGAACGGTCCCAGCGAATCGATGTACAGTGCGGTCTGCTGGGTCTTGCGCATGTCCTGGACGACCCGTGAGAGCGGGTACAGTTCCTTGCCAAGCAGGCCGATGACGAAGTCGTTGTCCGCCTCGTCGAGCCCGTAGCAGGCCAGGCGGATGTCGTGGGCGAAGTCGGCCCGGCCGTACGCCCGGCCGATGTGGGCGTGCTCCATCAGGATCTGGCGCTGCTCCTTGTGTTCAAGACGGGCGAAGGCGCCGTTCCGTCTCAGGGGATACCAGATCGCCCAGGGCCAGTCGGGATTGAGCACGGTGTTGCGCGGCCTGTGTATGAGCGATTCCTTCAGGTCCGGTTCGTATCCCATGGAGTAGGTCCTGCCGAACATCGTCATGTTCCCGCGTAGTTCCATCGCATCGAACGGATTGACAGTCAACAGGTTCCGGACGTCCGTTACGAAGGTATCCGGATCTTCGGCCAGGAACAGCACGCCGATACCCGTGGGATCGTTGACATCGAGATACACCGCGGAATCCAGGCCGGATTTCCGTAGCGCGACGATGCTTTCGCCGGTTATGTCCGGGGCCCGCCGGACGGATGCCCGGCCGGACACGGTGAACACGTTGAGCTGCATGTACAGCCGTGTTTCGACCGTCTGGGGCTGCCCGTTTACTGGCGCTCCGCGTTCTAGTATATCGGGGGTCCTGCCGGTGTCTTCGTTCACGTCGCTCCCCTGCCTTCTCTTTGACGATTCCATCCCAAAACCCGTGGCTGGACGCGGGTAAATTACGGAGGACGCGGCGGCATGGCAAGCAAATCCGGGGTTATGAGATCTGACAGGGAGGAAGCCCATTGAACTACGACGCATTGCTCCTGGTATCATTCGGGGGCCCGGAAGCCGCCGCCGACGTCATCCCCTTTCTCGAGCGCGTGCTCAAAGGCCGGCGCGTTCCCAGGGAACGAATGATGGAGGTCGCGGAACACTACCACCATTTCGGTGGGGTCAGCCCGATAAACAGCCAGAACCGGGCACTGATCTCCGCCCTGGAAAGCGCGTTGGCAAACCGCGACCTTCCCCTTCCGGTCTACTGGGGAAACCGGAACTGGCATCCCTTGCTGGCGGATACGGTCCGGCGGATGGCCGCGGACGGGATCCAACGGGCGCTGGCCCTCGTTACGTCCGCCTACAGCTCCTATTCGAACTGCAGGCAATACCTGGAGAACATCGAGGACGCCCGGCGCGAGGTGGGCTGCGGCGCCCCGGAAATCGACAAGATCAGGCCCTTTTTCCATCATCCGGGTTATATCGAAACGATGGAGGCGCGCGTTCGTTCCGCCCTGGACCGCTTGCCGGATGCGCGCCGCGCCTCGGCGCACCTGGTGTATACCGCCCACAGCATACCCATCGCCATGGCCCGGGGGTGCGCATACGAAGCGCAACTCCGGGAAGCCTCCAGGCTCATCAGCGCGCGCGCGGGAGCGTCCTCCTGGACGCTGGCATTTCAGAGCCGCAGCGGTCCGCCCACGCAGCCCTGGCTGGAACCCGATGTTTGTGACTACATCCGGTCGTTCCGCGAAACAGGCTCGGGCCGGGCGGACCAGGCTGGCGCGGGCCGGGCGGACCAGTCAGACCGGGCGGACCGGGCGGGCCGGGCGGACCGGGATATCGTGTTGATCCCCGTGGGATTCATCTCGGACCACATGGAAGTGGTCTACGACCTGGACATTGAAGCGCGGGCGTGCTGCGATGAGCTCGGGGTACGCATGGTCCGGGCGGAAACGGCGGGGACTCATCCCCGCTTCGTGGAAACGATCGTGGAACTCGTCGAAGAACGCCTGTCCCCGACGACGGTCAGGGCGGCTGTGGGCGTCCTGGAACCGTGGCCCGATCGATGCCCGCCGGACTGCTGCCCTTCCGGCAGGTAGGTCATGTGGGAAGAACCGGCCATCCTCAGACCGGGACCTCCCATCGGTCCATGGGTTCGGTGGAACGTACCCGGCGCATGCCCGCGTCGGCGAACCGGCTGAAGGCCTTCTCCGCCTCCCCGGAAAAATCGATCACACCGGGAACGACGACCGGTGAGGTGCAGTCCTCCAGCAGGCAGACTTTTGCGGTCATGGACGGCTTGCGCGACTCGAACTCCGCCCGGAGATCTTCCACCGTCCACGCCACGCAATGACTCTTGGCCTGCCCGGCCACGATGACGGCGTCGAAGGTCATCAGGTGATCGACCAGCGGCGAATTCCTGTCACCCACCGGATGGCCGGCGGCGTCTTCCATTACGTCGGGGCGCAACACGGAGTAGTTCTCCGTGAGGGCATGATTCCCTTTGAGCTCGAAGCGCGCCTGCCGGACCCGCGCGATGCTGTGAAAGAAAACCGCTTCCTCGACCGCGGACACCAGGGCGTGGCCGATGCCCCCGAGCATGGCGTGGTACGGCCAGATCATGAGCGGATACTTGCCATCGCGCGCGAGACGCCGGACATAATACAGCGCATAGGCGGAAAGATCGATCCGGCCTCCGTACCAGGCCTCCACCACGGGATTCACGCGCCAGGTTCCCTGTTCCACTTCGTCCGGGGTGATGACCGTTTCGCCGCCCGTGGGGTGTCCGCCCCCTTCGTCGACCCAGAACATCGGGTGGAAGATCTGCTGGGCCGTGTGGGTGTCCATCGTTGGGATGATTTCCGTGATGGAATGGAGGTTGCGATAGATGAAGGCGCAAAGGCGGTCGTTATCCTCCACGGCGCCCCGTCCGCTCCGTCCGCCGACGAAAAGCTCGAATCCGGGAAGACAGAAAGTGTTCTGGCAGTCCACCAGGAGCAGGGCGGTTCGAAAGGCATCCTCGACCGAAGGCCGGATCCCGCGTTCCTCCGCCCAATCTCGGGCATCCGCGGCCCGTTCTCCGTAAGGGACGCGCCAAACCGTCTCGACGGACCCCGACGTGTAGTGGGGCGGAACGACTCCGGGTGGTTTAAAGTTCATCGGGGATGCGATCCAAATCCGACAGCCAGACCGCCGGAGAAGCATCGGACGGCATCCGCCAGTCGCCACGGGGGGATATACAGGTCATGCCGACCTTGGGTCCTTCCGGCAGGCAGTTCCGTTTGAACTGGTTCTGGAAGAACCGGACGATAAAGACGCGCAGCCAGGTCTTGATCTCCCGGAGTTCGTACTTTCCCTCGAATGCATGCAGTGCCATCCGGGCGATCCGCGAGGGCGAGAACCCGAATCGCATGAAGTAGTAGATGAAGAAGTCGTGCAGTTCGTAGGGACCGATGTTCTCTTCGGTTTTCTGGTCGATCTCCTGCTCTCGCGGGGGCAGCAGTTCCGGTGAAATAGGCGTGTCGAGAATGTCCAGCAGCACGTCCCTCACTGCCGTCTCCTGTTCGAAGACCTCGTCGGCGGTCCAGCGGATCAGGTAGGATATGAGGGTCTTGGGAATCCCTGCGTTGACGCCGTAATGGCTGGCATGGTCGCCGAACATGGTGCACCATCCCAGCGCCAGTTCCGAAAGGTCGCCCGTACCGAGTACGATGCCCTTGACCTGGGCGGCCGTGGCGAGTTCCTCCAGTTTCCGGGTCCATGCCTGGGTGTTTTCGTAGACGAGGTCTTTCTTGTCTTCCGAATGCTCGATATCCCCGAAGAACTGCCGCACCGCGGGTTTGATGTCGATCTCCCGGAAAGAGGCGCCGACCGCCCGGATCAGTGTACAGGCGTTCGAGTAGGTTCGCTCCGTAGTGCCCAGTCCCGGCATGGTCAGGGCCACGATGCGGGACCGCGGCAGGCCGAGCAGGTCCATGGTGTGTACTGCCACGTTCAGGGCGTGGGTCGAATCCTGGCCCCCTGACACCGCCACGACGACCCTCCGGGCATCCTCGGGCAGCGATCTCAGCTTGGTCGCGAGTCCGGTGGACTGGATCATGAACACTTCGCGGCAACGCTGGCTGCGATCCGCCGGATTCTGCGGTACGAAGGGATGAGAGGGTATATCGCGCTCGAAGGTCCGATGCGCTACTCCGGGCGCC
>JAPOOT010000441.1 GCA_026713285.1 Gemmatimonadota bacterium
CGCGGCCTCGATCGTGTACATGGCGCTGGAGAACATCGTCGCGCCCGGACTGCGCCGGCGCTGGATGGCCGTGTTCGGATTCGGACTCGTACACGGCTTCGGTTTCGCCTCCGCGCTCCGGGACATGCTGCCCTTCGGCGGGACCCACCTGTTGACCTCGCTGCTGGCGTTCAACGTGGGCGTCGAACTCGGCCAGTTGCTGGTGATCCTGGTCTGTGTCCCGGTACTGAGGGTCCTATTCAGGTACCTGCCGGGTGGCGGCCTGCCGGGCGACGGCAGGCACGGCGGTGGCGACGGGCAAGGCGGCGGGCAGATCGGGCAGACCGGGCGAATCGGCGCCATCATTCTCTCGGTACTCGTGGGGCATACGGCATGGCACTGGCTGGTGGAAAGAGGCGGAACGCTGTTGGAATTCGATGTGATGTCCACGTCGCCTGACGGCGCGCTCTATGGGGTGGCGGGACTCCTGGCGCTGATGCTGGTCATCGCCGCACTGGCCGGCTGGGCGCTTACCCGTCCCGGTCGTCCGCTCGAATGAAGGTCTCGGATAACGCGAATACGCAGGAGCTGCGTTCTCCACCCAGGCTGGGCTTCCAGATATCGACTTCGTAGGGATCACCGGGAATCAGATGCCCGTTTAACATGACCTGCGCGGAATGGGCGAAGAACAGGGAGGAGAAAACGTCCCATCCTTTCCTGAGTTTCGGCGACGGCGCTTCGAGCAGTTCAGGGGACTGCAGGTCGCTCCAGCGGGCAATCACCTGGTCATTGCCCGTGTCGATCGTCCAGGCTGGCGCGTCGAGTACGTTCCCGCTCCGTGTGAAGGTTGCCTGCCTGATTTCCAATTCCATGTCGTACATGCCGCCCCGGCCGCTCATCCATTCCTGAATGAACGCCGCCATCTCCGGGTTGTCGGTGCAGATCCCCCGGTACGGTGATCCACCTCCGATCAGGACGAAAGCCACGTTTCCCTCGCCGGCCGAACTGTAGTGCGAATGCCAGAGGCTGACCATGCCGCTGTTTTCGTCTGTGTCGGGAGGACGCACGTAGTTGATCCAGTGCTGCCCCGTCCAGAACAGCCTGCCCGGGTTTACCAGGGACCTTTCCATCCGTTCACTCCGATCCGTTTTGTCCGTTGTGCCCGCTTCCATCCCTCTATTCGAATCGGTTTAAACTGGCCGGCGCGGTCCCTTACGTCAAGCGCGAACTGTGCAACCGGACGGCGCGGTCCCTTAGGTCAAGCGCGAACTGTGCGACCGGACGGCGCGGTCCCTTAGGTCAAGCGCGAACTGTGCGACCGGACGGCGCGGTCCCTGCGCAAGCCTTCTCCGCATTATTCGCTTGCCCGGTGAAGGCCCGTCCTGTACATTTTCAGCATCACGCTTTCCTTTCGGGGAGGACCCGGATACCCGGCCTGTTCGAACAGGTGGATCGTCGTATTATCACCCCAGGAGCGCAGCGACATGATCGGCGATATCGGCATGCAGGAACTGATGGTGATCTTCCTGATCGTACTGCTCCTGTTCGGTGCGGACCGGATTCCTTCCCTTGCGAGGGGACTGGGTAAAGGTGTGCGGGAATTCAAGCGGGTCGTAAACAATGCGAATACTGAAATCCAACGCGCAATCGACATCGACGAAAAGGAACCGCCCCCGCGAAAGCCTCCGCCGACAAAGGAATTGGATCGGTCATAGGGCGACTTTACGATGGACCTGTCGAATGGGCGTGCCGGCCGGTTGGCGGTGCGCCCGTTTTGCATGATCCGAAGACTGCAGCACTTTCCACGAATTATGGACATGTCCACTGCTGCCCTTCGTAACGACGTCAGATGCATATTCGACGCAGCGCTAGAGGCCGTAGATCCAGCGGAGGCGATCCGGCGTCATATCGTGCGAAAGGGGAACCGCCTGGATATCGGCGGCATTTCCTGCGACCTGGACCGGTTTGACCACGTATACGTCGTCGGCGCAGGCAAAGCGGGTTCCGTGATGGCCGGCGCCATGGAATCGATTCTCGGAGACCGGCTAACCGGGGGCGTAGTCAACGTCAAGTACGGACATACAACGCCTCTGCGTCGCGTGGAATTGGTCGAAGCGGGACATCCCATACCCGACGCGACCGGGGTAGCCGGTACGAAAGCGATCGTCGGACTCCTGGAGCAACTCGACGAAGAGGATCTTGTATTCTGTCTGCTCTCTGGCGGGGGATCCGCGCTCCTGCCGTTGCCGGCCGATGGGGTGACGCTGGAGGAAAAACAGGCGGTCACGGGCCTGCTGCTGCAATGTGGTGCGACGATCAACGAGACCAATACGGTTCGCAAGCATATCTCGGGGATTAAGGGTGGACAGTTGGCCAGACTGGCATCGCCCGCGCGATTGGTGAGCCTGGTGCTTTCGGACGTCATCGGGGATCCGCTCGACATCATCGCGTCGGGCCCCACGGTACCGGACGCGAGCACCTATTCCGATTGCATGTCGATTCTGAAGAGATACGGCCTGGAGGATGAACTTCCCGAATCGGTAACAAGCCACTTAAACGCGGGGGTAAAAGGAACCGAACCCGAAACTCCGGGCCCTGGAGACCGGGTCTTCGATCGGACGCATACCGTACTGATCGCCAACAATCGACAAGCGCTCGAATCCGCCCGGACCGAGGCAACGAAAAGGGGCTATAACCCGCTCGTGCTGTCCAGTTCGATCGATGGCGAGACCCGCGAGATCGCTCGAGTCTACGCGGCCATGGCCCGCGAAATCGAACGCCATGGGGATCCTGTCCGGAGTCCGGCATGCGTGATTTCCGGTGGCGAGACCACGGTAACGCTTAAAGGAGACGGAAAGGGCGGACGAAACCAGGAATTCGTACTGGCCGCCGTTTCCGGAATCGAGGGACTGGAAAGAACCGTCGTGTTCAGCGCAGGCACGGACGGTACGGACGGCCCGACCGACGCCGCCGGTGCGGTGGCGGATGGCCGGACGATGGCACGGGCCGCCGAAAAGGGGCTGGACGCCGATGCAAGCCTGGACAACAACGACGCCTATCACTTTTTTAAGCAGCTGAGCGACCTCGTCATAACAGGACCAACGCATACGAACGTAATGGACCTGCGCCTGTTACTCGTCGGTTAACGACCTGAAAAAGGCTGGAGCCGGATATGATGACCGAAGCGCAGAGATACCTGTTCGACCTGACCGGCTATCTACACCTGGAAGGCGCGCTCGGCGTATCGGATCTCGCCGAAGCCCGCGCCGCCGCGGAGCGGTATATCCAAACGCCTCCCGAAAACCTCCCGCCGGACTTTGGAAGCAGGGACGGTCGCATTTACGATAACGGGTTCGCCTACGACAAGTCGCTGGAGCGGCTGATCTTCCAGCCGAGTTACTGGCCCATCGTGAAGGAGTTCACATCTGGAAAGCCCCGCTTCGTCCGAGGTTCAATGCTCGTGAACCAGGCAGGCGGAGTCGTAGACGCGGGGTCGCTCCACTGCGCGCGGGAATCCTATGGATGGCAGAGCACGCGCTACGAATGCCGGGACGGCCGCATCTATTGCGATGACTTCGTCGTTTTCACCTATCTCACCGATGTAAATCCCGGCGACGGAGGACTCGTTGTCGTGCCCGGGTCCCACAAGTGCAATTTCGACCGGCCCGACGCGATCTTCAACGGGGGTGACCTGGGAGATGACGCGCCGCCCGGCACGATCAATGTCACGCCCCGGGCGGGAGACGC
>JAPOOT010000126.1 GCA_026713285.1 Gemmatimonadota bacterium
CATTTCGGCGTCTAATGGTGTAGTACAGGGCAGGAAACGAAACCTGTGATCGCATCACGGGAACGATCGATTGCCTGCCAATGGTCAAAGGATTCGGTATGACTCCGGCGCCCCGCGGGAGCATACCCAATCACAAAGCGACGGCATACCTTGCCGCTTCCAACGCGGCCGCCCATATGCCGTCGCTTTACTCGTCTAATGCAATCTCCTCATGTACGGCGACCCTTCCCTTGGCAGCGTCAGGCCTTCCTGGTTTGCCCACCGGAGCAATACGTCCCACCCTTCCTGGGCGCGGCCGCTGTGGGCGTCCAAGGGCCGGGAATTGCTTTTGCCGCGCACCTGCCGGATGTACCTCCTGTTATTGATCAGTTCTATGGTCAGGACGCGGCGAACGGTGCCGGAACTCGTGTAACTCACCTTCAAGGACCAGATGGACCGGTGGCCGTTGGCGCACGAGGTCCTGTAGGTGGCCACGCAATGCCGCATGGCCTTGCCCTCTTCCGATAGGGCCCGTTCGTTGAGTACCTCCTCGATCGCCCAATTGCGGATCTCGCCCGCCCTTTCGTCCTCATCCATCCACTCGAATCCCTGGATCCCGGACGACGGCCAGGTTCTGGGCGTCTTCACCGAGGCCTTGGATATCGAGGCGTGCCATGCTTCCACCCGCCGCAACATGGATTCGGGCGTACGGCCCTTCATGGTGAAATCCGGATCGGGGGGATCGATGAGACGAACGCTTCCGTCCGGATTCCGCCGCTCCTGACCGACATGCCGCTGGTGATGGACATAATCGATGATCGGTCCGACATGCGCCACGTCGAGCATGGGATTGTTGACGAAAAAGTGCAGGACGGTCTCCCAGAAAGGCTCCTCCCCGAATGTTTCCCCGAGCATCGAGTCGCAGACCGCCTCCGCCAACAGGTCGTCTCCTCCCATCCCGATCACCTGTGCCCAGCGAAGGGCCGCGTCCATCGTGTATTGAGACGGGGCGGAAACGATGAATTCGTGGGCCATGCGCTTCGTAAAGCGCAGCGGAATGGAAGCCTTCCTGATGTTCTTGCCGCCACCGACGTGAACGAACCATCCCTGCCGGGTTCTCGCGTCCGGATCCAATCCGGTGAAGAACGCCGAATCCATGCACGACGGCACGTCGTATTCGGCCAGGAGATGGCGCGCCAACGCGCCGAACTGCCGCCTACCGTTGTGGGTATCCGGTTTCCAGTCCTCGACCTTCCGGATCCAGCGGTCATGACAGGCGGCCAGCGACGCGAGTCCGTCCACGAAATTGTTGTCCGGCTGCGGTCCGTATTGAGGCACGGCGGGTTTTAGATGAAACAGTCTTCCATGTTTCTCGACGTGCAGAAGAAGCGACAGGAAGGCCGTCCTGGCCCCCGGATCGAACGGCGCGACGTGGAAGAGTTGGCGCACCCTGAGCAGAACGGGGCTGGTGAGTTCTCTGTCGCCGATCTCGCCGGCGGCGATCCGTTTCAACATGTCCTTCCGGCGACGCCTATGCTGGCTGGTGGTCGACCGCTCGGCGAACTCGCGGTTTCGCGACTGCCGCGCGAGCGTGATCTCCTGGCGCCGCTGGGCCTTGCTCTTCTGAAGGCCGTCTCCCACGCCATGCGTCCGGCACCAGGCCTGGTACTCCGCGATCGTGCCGAGAGCCAGCGCACGGATATGCGCATCGAGTTCGGAATCGATCCGATGCTGTTTCGTGGTCCTTCGCGCCGAGGCCAATTCCTTTCGGCGCTGCGGCAGGGTCTTGTTCAGGCGGGCGTTGAATCCGTTTTCCCGGCACCAGTTCCTGTAGGCATCCACCGTATCCAGATCGAGGGTACGGAGATGCCGGCGCATCGGCGCGCTCAGCCGCGGATCGGGATCAAAGTTCGTTTCAGACATGGCGGTTCGTACGTAAGGCGAAGTGGCCGGAAGGGACCACGTGACGGTATGTACCTCAGGCGCGGGTCGTGGATCGCGATGTTCCAAAACCTCATGCGCGCCCGGTTATCCCTGTACTGTACACCGGTACGTGGGGATCCGGCAACTTCTTTCCCGCGCTCCCGGCGCGCTCGATCCTCCCGCGCTCCCGGTGCCGGACTCTCTTTACCCGGAGCCGGACTCTCCTTGCGGATCACTTCAACCCGATCACGGATGCATCGGGGCCGACATCGTGATCTCCGCCGGCTCGAGGCACACGGCGTCGTCGCAGGGCTGGTAGTAGAGGGTCGCGTAGAGTAGCATGCCTTCCGCCAGGGACCCGGGATCCACTTCGATACGGGCGCTCAGCCGGACGTCGCCCCGATAGACCTCCAGCGGGGCGTCGGCAAAAGCGAACCGCATCGTCTCGGCCGGTGGGTAAGAGACCGCGGCGGACACGATGGGCATATCCGCGTTGAAAGTAAGGGCCGTGGGAACCAGTCCCGGGCCGGAAGTCGTATTGCCATTAATGTGCCAGCCGTCCTCGATGGAGATCGATACGGTCGCGTTGAAGAATTCCTCGCGCGGGCCCGCCGCGACACTCAGCCGAGCCACGACCTTTGGTTCGCCGCCGAATCCCGCACCCGACGGATCCGACCCCTCTCCCGGGCCTGTCCTTCCGTTCCGCCCGTGCTCCCCGGCGGGGGACCCTCCATCCGTGCCAGCCATTTGTACCGGATTCCGTTCGTCGTGCAGATAGTCCCGCAGCGCAAGGATCATGGAGGTAAACCGGCCGGGGATCTCATGCATCGACGAAGCATATGCGTTGAACAGGCGTGCGGCCCGCGCCAGGTACCGATAGTCGCCGGTGAGACGCGCCATTGAGACCAGCGAACGGGCAGCCATGCCGTTTCCGGATGCCCGTGCGCCGTCAAAGGCGTTTCGCGTGCGAACGATCTGGTACTCCCCGCCTTCCGCGAAGTAGTACCCGCCCCGCTCGGTATTCCAGAAGCGATCGTTCATCCGGTTCGTGAGCATTTCGGCCGCGGCGAGCCAGCGCGGCTCCGCACTGGCCTCATGCAGTCTCTGCAGGCCCTGGATCAGGCAGGCGTAGTCCTCCTGAAAAGCTTCCCGATGAACCGCTCCTTCCAGGTAGATCCGGTGAAGGCCGGACCCGTCGTCCCAGAGGCGGTCGAGGATGAAGTCCGCGGCCCGCGCCGCTGTGTCGACGTAACGCCCGTTGTCCGTCACGAGCCCCGCGTAGGCGAAGGCGTCGATCATCTGGCCGTTCCAGGCCGTGATCACCTTGGTGTCCACCACGGGAGGCTTTCGGTTCGAACGCGCCGATCGGAGCGTTTCACGCAGCTCATCCAGGCCGTCGGGCGGTCCGACCGAATCCCTAACCGTTCTTACGTACAGGACACCCGCGCCGGTGATACCATCCGCATCTCCATCCGCGTCACCATCCGCCCCTCCTTCCGCGTCTCCTACCGTGCCTCCATCCACGTCTCCCACCGCGTCTCCTACCGTGTCTCCTTCCGCGTCGCCCTCGGCAGGGATTCCGGCGGCCGTCCCGGAAATGGGCGCCAGTCCGTAGTATGCCATAAAGAGGTCCGCGTCCGCGCCAAGCGTTTTCCTGATTTCCTCCTCGGACCAGAGGTAGTAGCGCCCTTCAACGGCGTCGGTCTCGGAATCCACCGCGGTATAGAAGGCGCCCCCGGGGTCCCGCATCTCCCGTTGGACGAAGGCGAGCACGTCTTCGGCGACGGCCCGGTAGGCTGTTTCGCCGGTAATTTCGAAGGCCAGCAGGTAGACACGGGCCAGATCCGCCTGGTTGTACAGCATCTTTTCGAAGTGGGGAATGCGCCACCCGGAATCCGTGGCATACCGGTGAAATCCGCCGCCCACGTGGTCGTACAGGCCGCCGTTCTTCATGACGTCCAGGGTATGGGTGGCCATGGACAGCAGGGATCCGTCGCCGGTGCGTTCGTATTCTTTCAGCGCCAGTTCAATTCGCAAAGGGGCCGGGAACTTGGGCGCAGGGCCGAATCCTCCGTTTTCGGCGTCGTATCGCGTTTTCAGGTGCGATTGGGCGCCGGAGAGTATTCCTTCGTCGAGGACCGCCGTCCCGTCTCCTGAGACCTGGTCGCGCTGAAGCGACCGGATCGCTTCCGCCACTCGGCCCGCCTGTCCGATCAGGTCATCCCTGCGGGCGTCCCACGCCTCCTTCAACAGGTTCAGCACCCGGGGGAAACCGGGCAGGCCGGGCAGGTCCTCCGGCGGGAAATACGTGCCGGCGAAAAACGGTTCGAGTTCCGGCGTAAGGAACACCGAATTGGGCCAGCCGCCGCCGCCCGTGATGAGTTGGGTGGCCGCCATGTAGATCTCGTCTACATCGGGGCGTTCTTCGCGGTCCACCTTGATGTTCACGAAATGGGCATTCATGAAAGCGGCGATACCGGGGTCGGAAAACACCCTGCGTTCCATGACGTGGCACCAGTGGCAGGTCGAGTAACCGATGGAAAGGAAGATGGGCTTCCCCTCCCGGCATGCGCGTTCGATCGCTTCCGCGCCCCACGGATACCAATCCACCGGGTTCCGGGCATGGCTTCGCAGATAGGGGCTTGCTTCTCCGGCCAGTCTGTTCAGGGGAGGGGCGGAACCGGAATCGCACCCCTGTCCCGCGACTCCGGAGATGAAGACGCAGGCGGAGAACAACACGCCGGCCAGGAAAGGGGATGCGCTATGCATCCGGGCCGCGTATGGCGGTTTTCCGAGTATCATGGTCGAACCCGGCCTGGCCTGTGGAGGCCGAAAATCGGGCGACGCGCCGGCCCGCGCGGAAACGGAACGGATCAAAGCGTGGGTTGACCGGAATGCGGGTATCCTAGATGTGGATCGCGGCGCCTTCCATCCCGGCGGCGGCTTCCATGACCAGTTCCGACAGCGTGGGGTGGGCGTGTATGGTCTTGTGCAGTTCCCGGGTGGTCGATTCCAACGTGCGCGCGGTGCAGATCTCCGCGATCAGTTCGGTGGCGTCCGCGCCGATGATGTGCGCGCCGAGTATCTCGCCGTACTTTGCGTCCGCGATCAGCTTGACCATGCCGTCCGTCTGGCCGACGGCCACGGCCTTGCCGCTGGAGCGGTAAGGCATGCGGAACACCTGGATTTCGCGTTCTTCTGCGGCCTGGGCTTCGGTAAGTCCGACACTGGCTACCTGGGGCTGACAATAGGTGCACGCGGGGATGTTTCCCCGATCGATGGGCGGGGCGGGATGGCCCGCGAGCCGTTCCACCAGGTTGATCCCTTCCGCCGACGCCTTGTGGGCGAGGAGGGGCGGTCCCGTGACGTCGCCGATGGCGTATACACCGGATACCGACGTCTGACAATTTTCATCCACCTTGATGAAACCTCTGTCGGTCTCCACGCCGAGTTCCTGCAGCCCTATATCCTCGACGTTCGCGTCGCGCCCGATGGCCAGCAGCGTAACGTCGGCCTTCAGGGTCTCCTGTTCCCCGTTGACGGTAACGGTAACGGTAACGGCCGTTCCGTCAGGACCCGATTCGGCCGTCTCGACACGCGCCCCGGTCTTGATTTCGATTCCCAGCTTCGCGAAGCTCTTCTCCAGCGTTTCACTGATCTCTTCGTCTTCCACGGGCAGGAGGTGGGGCAGCATCTCGACGATGGTGACCTTCGTCCCGTAGGCAGCGTAATAGTAGGCGAACTCCACGCCGATCGCGCCGCCTCCGATAATGGTCATCGAACCGGGCGGTTCTTCGATCAGCATGGCTTCCGTACTGGTGATGATACGCTCTCCGTCCACGGGGACGGCGGGGATGGCCTTGGACCGCGAACCCGTTGCGAGAATGACCGAACGGGTGTTTAAGGTCTGCGTTTCACCCCCAGCATCGGTTACAACGACGGAATCGGCCGATGCCAGCCGGCCGTGGCCGCTGACGAGATCCACGTTGTTCTTCTTAAGTAGGAACTTAATGCCGCTGGCGAGCGTGTTGGCGGCCTTCCGGCTTCGCTGCACGGCCTTGCCCATGTCGAACCGGAGGTTGTCGCAGGAGATGCCGTAGTCTTCGCCGTGACGCATGGTAAGGACGAGTTCGGCGTTCTTGAGCAACGCCTTGGTGGGTATGCATCCCCAGTTCAGGCACACGCCGCCGGGTTTGTCCTTTTCTATCACAACCGATTTCAATCCGAGCTGGGCGGCGCGGATCGCCGAAACATACCCGCCGGGACCGCCGCCGACCACCGCCACGTCATAGTGCGCTGATGCCATGTCTTACTCCATAAAATAGATGAACCCGAAATGCCTTGAAAGCGCTGGTATAACTAACGTTCGGGGCCCTGAATGTCAAGATAATTCTCTTGTCTGACAGGACGTTACGTTGTATCATGAAAATGAGCGAAAGACCTGCGGATACGGGCGAAATACCACAAAGACGACACTACGGGACATGACCCCAGGCGCCATCTACAACACCATTACCGCGGAACGGATTACCGAACTGATCGAGGGGCTGGTTTCCGTGCCATCGGTCACGGGAAACGAAAAGGCCCTGGGCGACATGATCCACGGACACCTGGAGGAGATCGGGCTTGCCGACGTGCGCCGGATTCCGGTTGCCGAATCGGGTGACAGCCTGGCGGCGCGGATACCCGGCCGCGGCAACGGCCGCGCGTTCATGCTGAATTTCCACCAGGACACCTTTGACGCGTGTGACGGGTGGGAGACGGACCCGTGGTCGCCGGTGGTGAAGGACGGATGTCTATACGGACTCGGCGCCCACGACATGAAGGCCGGAGCGGCGGCCGTGCTCGCCGCGGTGGAGGCCATCGTGCGGTCCGGCGCGGAACTCTCCGGCGACCTGATCGTCTCCGCCACGACGGACGAGGAGAACTGGTCGCGGGGCGCCCACGCGCTGATCGAGAGCGGACTGCTGGAAGGATGCGAGGGCTGCCTCATACCCGAACCCACGCCGCCCGGCCGGCTGCGCATCGGTTCGCGGGGACGGCACGTGATCAAGATCGACCTGTCGGGCAAGACGGCGCACGCCGCATACACGGGCGAAGGCGTCAACGCAGTCCATGACGCCGCCATGATCATTGCCGCGCTGGATCGGATCGAATTGGGATGGAATGACGAGTACGACCTGGGCGGTACGATCTGTGTAATCGAAATCAGCGGTGGGAGGAACATCATCCTCGTACCGGAACACGCGCAGATCGTCCTCGACAGGCACATTCTGCCCGGCCAGTCGGTCGGCCAGGCCGTAGAGGATATCGAGGCACTGATCCAATCCCTGCCGATCGAGTCGAAGTGGCGCGTCTCGTGGGATGACCGTCCCACACCGGCTCCGGCGCCGTATATCGTGGATCCCGGTTCGAAGTTCGTCCGGTCCGCCAGGAAGCGGGTCGAAGAGCAGCTCGGCCGGCCGGTGCGTTACGCCCTGGCGCGAAGCGTGGCCGACACGAATCATTTTGCCGTGACCGGAGGCATCCCGACACTGGTGTACGGACCCGAAGGGGGGAACACCTGCCAGGCCAACGAATTCGTCAGTATCGAATCCACGCTCCGCGTCGCCCGGGCCTACTGCGGGATCGTCGTCGACATGCTGGGAATCGCTCCGTAGACCATCATGTTCCAACGCATACTCATCGTCGCCCTTTTCGTAGTGGTCGCCATCATGCTCGTCCGATCTATCGCGAACTGGTTCAACAGGGGCGGCTGGATCGGCCGGGGTCAGTCTGAAATCAAGGGCAGTTGGACGGTGGTGGAACCGTTGGGCAGGCTCGGAAGAACCGCCGAGAAGATCATAAAATCAACGTTACGGCTCGAAGAGGGCGATGATCTGTACCGGGTGGCGGGACTGTTCGACGTGGCGCACCGGGCCGTCCGAGGCCTGCCCCTGGATCCCGGCGAGTTGCGGGTCCTGGCTGGAGAGGCCGCGGATCCTGTCCGGGCCGGTCTATACCGCGACTCGGCCGTATACGCGCCCGGATGGCTCACGTACGCCGCGGACCGCGTGCAGGACGCCCACCCGGACATGTACGCGTACGAGGTCAAGCGGGCCACCCTTTCGGCCTATCGGGAGGTTTTCCCGTCGGACGCCGGAACGGCGCTGCCTCCGGAAAGGACCCTGGCGCCGGTTCCGTACGCCGCGCCGCCGGAAATCGTCGACCGGTACGGCCGGTTGGGAGACCTGGGTTCGGAATATGCAGGCGACGAGGTCTATGCCTCCCTGCTCGAATGTCCGGACGACGCGCTGCCCGATGGGGCCATGCTCCCCCTGTTGCGACTGCTTTTTGTAACGGAAGGCGCATCGGCGCCGTCTATCGGAACGCCTGTAGACGAGTTGCTTGCGCGGTACGGAAACCGGTTAAGCCCGGCAGCCGCCCATTGCATGATCCGGCCGGAAACGATTAAATTGGAGAGACCCACCGCTTATTCGCCCTCGCTGTTCCGGTTGATAGGCGCATGGCCGCGGGATTCCGCGGAACCGCTGTTCCGCGCGGGCCTCGAATCGGGCTGGAACGACTGTGTCCGTTTTCTGCCGGACACGGGGTGGGCGCAGGACCTTAAGTCGATGTTTCAGGACAGTCCCTACGGCGCGCCGACATAGATTGGCGTATTGCGGATGGCGCCTTGAAGTACGGGAGGTGAACGCCATGCGTATTTCCACTAAACCCCTGCCCGGATTCGGCATGGAGATCACCGGGGTCGACCTGTCCAGCCCGCTGGAGCCCGCCGTCATGCGGGAAATCCTCCAGGTGTTTCACGTCCATGGGCTGATCGTGATCCCGCGTCAGGAAATGACCTTCGATCGCTACGACGCGTTCACCAGGGAATTCGGTGCGCAGAAGCCTCATTTCCTGGACCATCTGCGCCACGAAAACCATCCGGCCATACTCAACCTCTCAAACATTTTCGAAGACGGACAGCCCATCGGCGTATACGAAGGCGCGGCCTTCTGGCACACGGACGTGGCCTACCAGGACCCGCCCAACAGTTCCACGGTCGTGTACGGCCGGCAGTGGCCCGAAGGGGGCTGTCCGACCTGCTTCGCCGACCAGATGGCCGCCTACGACGATCTGCCCGCGAAGACGAAAGACGCCATAGACGGCATGACCGTCCTGCATCACTATGGCAACCGGGCGGACCTGAACGAAGAATCCACGACCTCCGCGGAAAAACTGACGCTGGACCAGAAGGACCGGATCGAAAACGTCTATCATCCCCTGGTCAAACGCCACCCGGTCACCGGACGAAAGGCGCTATACGGCGTCTGCGGCAGTTCCTTCGGCATCGTCGGCATGCCGGATGACGAGGCCTTCGATCTGCTGGACGAACTGGCCGCCCACGCCATCAAGCCCGAGTACGTGACGGAGTACGACTTCAGGGTGGGCGAAGCGGGGGCGTGGGATACCTTTTCGACCCTGCACAAGGCCACGGTGCTGGAACCCGCCACCGGTCCCCGTGACAGCCGCCTGCTCTGGCGCATCAGCGTGACCGGACTGCCGCCGATGATCGAGCGGGAACGGGCGATGAAGCACTGAATGGGTTCCGCTGCCGGCGATGATCGAGCGGGAACGGGCGATGAAGCACTGAATGGGTACCGCTGCCGCCTGGGACTGGTAAGCCGGAGACAGGGGAATAGACATGCCCAGGAAGAACAGGACGAACAGCGCCGCGACGGAAGGGAGACGCAGGGCGTCGCGCAAGCGGCGTTACGGAGGGTCCCGGCAACATGCGGACGGGATTCCCGTTGATCCCGCATATGCCGACCCGGCCGCGAGCGCCGGGATCCGCCGCGTCACGGAGGCAAGGATACTCGGCGTCGATTTCGGAGAACGCCGGATCGGTCTCGCCCTGAGCGATCCGGCCGGTCTGATCGCCCACGGCCTGGAAACGAAGGCTACGGGAAGTACCGGCGAATCCATCGAGCACATCGCCACGGCCGTGGAGGCGGAGCAGGTCCTCGAAATCGTCCTGGGGCTGCCGGTCAACATGGACGGGACCACGGGTCGAATGGCCGAAAAGGTCGAGGCCTTCGCCGGACAACTGCGCGACCGGGTTTCCTGTGAAGTCCGTACCTGGGATGAAAGACTGACCAGTATTTCGGCCCGCCGCGCCATGGACGAAATGGGCATGGAAATCAGGGGTAACAAGGGCGGCCTGGACCGGATCGCCGCCACGATCATGCTGCAGAACTACCTGGATGCCCGCCGGCGGACGGCGGACGAAACGGAATCCCGAGATTGAAAAAACTGATCCCCGGCGTCATCGCACTTGCCGTACTATCCGGAGCGGCCTTGCTCACGGAGGCATACCGGTCTATTACCACGCCCGTACCCCGCGAAGTCGCCCTGATCTTCAACGTCGACTCCGGCATGACCCTGTCCGAGGTCGCCGGGGGACTGGAAGACCATGGCGTCGTACGTCACGCGATCCTGTTCGAATTACTTGCGCGATACAGGGGAGTAGAGCACGGGATCAACGCGGGCCGCTACGAGATCGAGGCGTACATGGACCCCGGCCAGATCCTGAGCATGCTCACCGAGGGCAGGATCGCGGCCAATCGCGTCAACGTCCCGGAGGGCCTGACCATACCGGAAACGGCCCGGACCCTTCGAGCGAAGATAGGTATAGATTCCACCGCATTCGTACACCGGTCCGCCGATCCGGACGTAGTGCGATCGCTGGGAATCGACGCGTCTACCCTGGAAGGATACCTCTATCCCGCGACCTATAACATGTACCCCGACATGACGGTCGATGATATCCTCAAGCAAATGACGTCCCGGTATCTGCAGACCATTACGGCGGAGTACCGAACACGGGCCGAGGAACTGGGGTACAGCATACACGAGATCGTTACCCTGGCATCCATCATCGAACAGGAAGCGATGGTGGACGACGAAAGGGACGTCATTTCGGGCGTGTTTCACAACAGGTTGCGAATGGGCATTCGTCTGGAGGCCGATCCAACCGTCCAATACGGGATCGGAAGACCGAACATGAGGCTGTACCGGAAGCACCTGTCGGACCCGTCGCCCTACAACACCTACGTACATGACGGGCTGCCGCCTGGACCGATCTGCAGCCCCGGGAAGGCATCCATACACGCCGCCCTCTATCCCCGGGACGTTCCCTACCTTTTCTTCGTGGCCCGAGGCGACGGCACGCACATCTTCTCCACCACCAACCGCGAGCACAACCGGGCCCGGGCCCTGGTCAAAAGCCGGCGTGCCCGGCCTTGATGCGGTACCGAACTTGATGCGGAACCGGCCTCGATGCGGGATGAACCGGAAGCGGTGAGGAAACGGCCTCGATGCGGAACCGGCCTCGATGCGGGATGAGCCGGAAGCGGTGAGGAACCGGCCGCGCAGATGCCCTGTGGACCGCTGCGCCGTTAGACGGCCGTATATCCGCCGTCCACGACCATGGTGTGGCCGGTTACCATGGCGCTGGCGTCGGACGCGAGGTAGATGATCGAGCTGGCGATTTCTTCCGGTTCGGCAATCCGGCCCAGTAGAATCTTCTTGATATTGGCCCGGAATCCCGGATTCTCCATCGCTTTCTCCACCATTGGAGTCCGCGTCATGGTCGGCGCCACGGCGTTTACGGTGATTCCGTGCTCCGCCCATTCGGCCGCCATGGATTTGGTCAGCGTGCACACGCCGCCCTTGGCCGCGGTATAGGCCGCGCGCAATGGACCGCCGACCACGCCCACCTGGGAGGAAACGTTGATGATACGGCCGCCGCGGCCTCGTTCGATCATGTGCGCTGCGAGAGCCTGGCTGAGGAAGAAGACGCTTTTCAGGTTCACGTCGATGATCTCGTCGTACACTTCTTCGGTGACTTCGAGCACCGGCATGATCCGGTTGCACCCGGCGTTGTTGACCAGGATGTCGATGTCCCCTGCTTCGGCGAGCACCTTGTCCGCGAACGCGCGGATCGAGTCTACGTTGCCCACGTCCACCGTATGAACGGCGCAACTGCGGCCCATCGACCGGATCTCGGAAGCCACGAGTTCCAGGTCGGCCCGGGTGCGGCTTCCGATCGCCAGGTCGGCGCCGGCGCTGGCGGCCGCAAGCGCGACGGCCTTGCCGATGCCCTTGCTCGCACCGGTAACGATCATGGTTTTGCCTTCCAGGGAGAACAGGGATGTATCGGGCATGGATTCCTCCGGGATGCACGTGGTCGGGGTCATGGAATCGAAACGGTCAAGGCGCCGAATTCGGCGGAGAAGTGTACATTCACGGCGGGGGTTCGTCAATCGAAATCGGCTGTTGCCATCGCACGGCGCGATGCGTTAGCCCTTGCATCCGACCCCTGCGCCGGTTAATTTACGCCGGTGCGCAGGGATCCGTGCGCAGCCCGGGTTTTCCCGCTTGTTTCGGCGTGATTCAGGAAACCGGTTTCAGCGCGTTCCGCCACGAACCGTTCCTCAGAAACTGCGCGATCAACAGGCCGTAGAAGGGGACGTACTGCACGTAGCGAACCCAGGTTTCTTCGTGCCAGGTCCCGCTGAGTACGAACCCGATCACGACATGGTATGAAAGGGCGGCCAGGCAGGAAAGCAGGATCCATGCAGGGTTGGGGTAGAGGCAGAGGAACGGGATGATCCAGACCAGGTACCAGGGTTGCACCGTGGGCGTAAGCGCGAGATAGGCGCCGAGAAGAATGAAAGCCGAACGGAATGGATCTGGTATCCTGGCCGCGCAATACGCAACCAGGCCGGCGAAGAGCGTTGCCACGATGATCTTGGACACGTTCAGCGAATCCGTCAGATAGAACAAGATCGAGAAGATACTGTCGTTGAACCGCCATTTGTCGCCGTAGACCAGGAGTCCGCCTAACAGGCCCGGACCGGCGTCGAGATAGGGCAGGTAGGAGACGAAGATCAGGGCCGGCAGTATCCAGAACGGCTTCAGGCTGCGAAATTTGCGATAGAAGGCCGGTACAAGCATGACGGTGAACCATTTGGCGAGCATGGAAAGGGCAAGCCAGGCTACCGCCCGGTAAGACCGCTGACCATCTACCGCCAGCAACGCTGCGAGCATGAGGACTACGGGCAGCGAATCGTTGTGTCCGCTGCCGGAGATTTCAACGAGGACGAGGGGATTCCAGGCGTAGATGAGCACCCGCTCCGGCGGACGGTTTCGACGGCCGAGCACCAGGATCATGAGCACGATCACGCCCACGTCGCACAGGGTGAAGAACAGTTTCATCGAAGTGGGACTGTACCACAGGTACGCGGCGACCATGAAAGCGGTCTGCATCAGGGGCGGATAGACCGTCGGGACGTCCTTGTTGTTGATTCCCCCATGGAATTCATCGCGAAGGTGGGCGATATCTTCGCTTTCCGGCGCGAATACATAGGGATTGACGCCGTGGAACTGCATCCGGGCGTCCCACAGATACCGGTTGATGTCGTCGGAAAGCGTGGGCGGACTGAACAGCAGGACGACGCGGCAGAGGATGGCCGCGGCCAGGATGAACCAGAGTGGACTCCGATCCGGCGTAGCGTCGGCACGGACCTGGTGTACGACGGCGATCGTATAGACGACGAAAGCTGCGGCAAAGGGAATCCAGAAAAGCAGCAGGGCGTCGGGCAGGGTTACCAGGGTGGCCGCGAACCCGGGCAGGTACGCGTTGGGATCGAACAGTCCGGTCCTCAGGTCCCCGATGGCCGCTATGCAGACACAGGCGGCGACGAGCAGGATTCCTGGGATCGCGATCCGGCCGGGGAGACGGCCATGGAATCTGTTAGCAGAAACGGACATGTATGAGCTATCTTTCGCTGATCTTCATTATCCTCTACTTCTTCGTCCTGTTCCTGCTCGCAGTCTACGGCATGCACCGTTACCTCATGGTGTATCTGTATTACAAATATAAGAAACGGGCCCGGCCTGTAAAGCCGGAAGCCCTCGGAGATCCGCCCCCCTCGGTTACCGTGCAACTACCCCTGTACAACGAACAGTACGTGGTGGAAAGGCTGATCGACGCCGTCTGCCGGATCGACTATCCACGCGATTGCCTGGAGATCCAGGTCCTGGACGACTCTACCGACGAGACCCGCGAAATAGCGGCCCGGTGCGTGACAAGATACAGGGAAGCCGGGTTCGAAATCCACTACCTGCACCGGACGGATCGCACGGGATACAAAGCGGGTGCGTTGCAGGCAGGAATGCAGGCGGCCAGGGGAGAATTCATCGCCATTTTCGACGCAGACTTCATCCCGCCCACGGATTTCCTGAGGAACACGATGCACCGGTTCGGTGACGAACGAGTGGGCATGGTGCAGACCCGTTGGTCCTATCTCAACCGCGGCTACTCGATCCTGACCAGGGTCCAGGCGATCATGCTGGACGGGCACTTCGTCATGGAGCACGGCGCGCGAAACCGGTCGGGCAGGTTCTTCAACTTCAACGGAACGGCGGGGATCTGGCGGCGGGATTGCATCGATGCGGCGGGCGGCTGGCAGCACGACACGCTGACCGAGGATCTCGACCTGAGCTACCGGGCGCAACTCCAGGGACAGCGGTTCCTGTTCCTGGAAGATGTATCCACCCCCTCTGAACTTCCGGTGGAAATGAACGCCTTCAAGACCCAGCAGCACCGGTGGTCCAAGGGATCCATCCAGACCGCGAAGAAAATGCTCCCGTCGGTCTGGCGCAGCGCGCTGCCCTTCCGCAACAAGCTCGAAGCGACCTATCACCTCACCAACAACATGGCCTACATGCTCATGCTGCTGCTGTCGGTCCTGATCTTTCCATCAATCGTAATCCGGGTGCAGGCCGGGTGGATCAATTCCTTCTGGATCGACCTGCCCTTTCTTTGCGCGGCCACGGTATCCGTATCGCTCTTCTACCTGTTCGCGCAGTTCGAAATAAACCGCACCCGGTGGATTTGGTGCCCATTTTATCTCCCTGTGCTCATGTCCATCGGCATTGGCATCTGCCTCAACAACACAAGGGCCGTCATGGAAGCGCTGCTGAACCTCAAGTCGGGTTTTCAACGGACGCCCAAATACGGCATCCTAAGCAGGACGGAGCAGGCGGTCCGGTGGCGCCGGCTGCGCTACCGGGGTATCCGGAACTGGCTTCCGGCGCTGGAGCTGCTGTTCGCCGTGCACTTCGGCCTGTTGATATACTACACGGCCATCAACGGCATCTACCCTTCCATCCCCTTCCTCTGCCTGTTTTTCGCCGGATTCCTGTACGTCGGCCTGGCCTCCCTGTGGCCGCGAACCGCCAGCCAAGGATAACCCATGGAACGCGTAGTTGGCCTCTTGGGCTTGCTGGTCCTTCTGGGTATAGCCTGGCTTCTCTCGGAGAACCGCCGGCGATTGAACTGGCGGCTCATCGGAAGCGGCCTGGGTCTTCAGGCCCTGCTCGCCCTGCTGCTGCTGCACACGGCGCCGGGCCAACTGGTCTTCGACCTGGCCCGGCTGGCCATCAACAAGGTGATCGCTTTTTCCAACGAAGGGGCCCGATTCGTCTTCGGCGACCTGGTGGAAACGGCGTTGTTCGGCTTCTCCGTGCTCCCGATGATCATCTTCGTTTCCTCCATCACTTCGATCCTGTTTTACCTGGGTTGCATCCAATGGATCGTCCGGCAGATGGCCAGGGTAATGGTGCGCGCCATGGGCGCGTCCGGCTCGGAATCCATGGCTGCGGCGGCGAACGTCTATCTCGGCGCCTCCACGGCGCCCCTCGTCATCCTGCCCTACCTGAAGACCATGACCCGGTCCGAGATCATGGCCATGATGACTTCGGGCATGGCGACCGTGGCCGGATCCGTGCTCGCCGCCTATGTCGCCCTGGGCGCCGACGCGGGCCATCTCCTGGCCGCATCGCTCATGTCGGCGCCCGCGGCGCTGGTCATCGCCAAGATCATGACCCCCGAGTCCGAAACGTCACGTACCCTGGGCGTGGTGACCGTGGACGTGCCGAAACCGGGCGTCAACTTTATCGACGCGGCCTGCAGCGGAGCGTCGGACGGTTTGAGACTGGCACTGAACGTGGCCGCCATGCTCATCGTGGCCATCGCCTTCGTCAGCCTGTTCAACTGGGCTGTGGGTCTCGCCCCCCATCTGGACGGCGCGCCGCTGTCCCTCGAGCGCATCCTGGGATGGCTCTGCGCGCCGCTGGCGCTGCTCATGGGCGTTTCGTGGGAAGACGCCCAGGCCGTGGGCATGCTGATCGGCAAGAAGACCATTCTGAACGAATTCCTTGCCTACCAGGACCTCAGCGCGATGGAGGCACAGTTGTCGGAGCGGTCTTTCGTCATCGCCACCTACGCGCTGTGCAGTTTTGCCAACTTCGGTACCATCGCGATCATGATCGGGGGGATCGGCGGACTGGTTCCGGAGCGTCGCGAGGACATCGCCCGGTTCGGTATCCGGTCCATGATCGGCGGCGCCCTGGCCGCCAACATGACCGCCACCGTGGCGGGCCTGCTGATGTAGGTATACCCCTGGCGCGGTAGCCGCTGAAAGACCGCCCGCCTTAGTGATCCTGCCGGAATCTTGTCGAGGTGTTGACCGAGCGGTACGGCGGTCTGCTCTCGCCCATGGCATCCATGGTCATGAGCTGGATGATGTCGCTGCCGGTGACCGCGCCTAAGAACTTTTCCGTATCCCTTTCCACGACGGGCATGACGGAAAGAGAACGCTCCGACATTCGGTGCAGTACGTCTTCGACTTGCTCATCAGGCCAGGCCTTTGGGGATTGGCGGCGTACCACGGCGTCGAGCGTGGTCTTGCCCCAATCGTCCTTAGGCAGGTAGCGGAGCATCTCCAGGGACACGATCCCGACAAGCGCTCCCTTATCTGCCACGACGTAGTGGGACTGATGCGGAACGACCCACTGCTCAGTGAAATCACGCACTGAGACCGAAGCCGAAGGAAATCCATGCGAGCGATCCAGTATATCATCGATCCTGATGTCTTCGAGTGCGAATCGGACGATGCCCGATGGAATGTCGTCGAGTTGCGCCGGCAGGTCGGTCCTGCGGCTGGCCCGGCCTACCGCGTAGTTGATCACCGCCGGCATGAACAGGATGTAGCAGAACATGACCAGCACCAGGAATGAGAATACCACCTCGTCGATGATCCCGGATCCCCACATAACCAGCAACAGCGCGATTTCAGCCACTCCCTTGCCCATCAGCCCCGTGGCCACGGCGTAGGGAACGGTGAGACGGGACACGTAAGCGCCGATGAAAGCGCCGGTGAAATTGCCAATCAGAGGGATCAGCGCCAACCCCGCCATGGCCGCCAGCGGCAAGGTTACGAAGGTAAAGCTGAAGCTCAATCCGACGGAAGCAAAGAAGAGAGGTACGAAAAACCCTTCGGCCACACTGCGAATCCCAGGGATAATCTCCCGCTGCACCTGGTAGGGAAGGCTCGACAGCGACGCCCCGAACAGTAAGGCGCCGAGTGAGCCGTGGAGCCCCACTGCTTCCGCGCCGTACACGATCAGGAAGAGCATGCCAAGCAGCAGACCAAGGGAGAGTTGGGGTACCTGGATCACTCGCTGCAACAGTGCCACCAACGGCGGCAGCACCCGCGACGACAATACCCAGGTCACCCCCGAAAAACCGGCCACTTTACACAGCAGAACCAGTATGCCGAGAGGTGAAACCTGGTGGGCGTGCTCACCGATGCTGAAGCCGATCAGCAGCAGGGCAATCAACTCGGCGATGATCACGACGGTGAAAATCTGCAGTCCGACCGGCTGTTTCAGGTATCCGCCGTCCGTCAGCACTTTGGCCACGATGCCCAGACTGGTCATCGACAGTACGCCGGCCAGCGCCAGCGACTCGGTGAAATTCAGTTTCAGACCAAAATCGAAAACCAATTCGGTGGTGACCAGCATGGATATGCCTAGTGACACGATCACGGACAGTATGGCCGCGAGGAAATAATGGCCCTTGAGGGACGACATGAAACTGGAAATATCCACTTCGTCCAGGCCGATCAGGAAAAAAAAGATGAACACACCCAGCGCCAAAACCAACTCGAGGTGCAGCGTAGACTCGATCCACCAGACACCGGTCAATTCCAAAACCGGTCCAAGGAACATACCTGTCGCCGCATAGGCTATGATGGAGTTCAGCCGCAGCCTGCGAAAAGCGCCCTCGGCCAGCTTGGCAACGATGATGAGCATCCCGAGGGTCAACAACGATTGGTGCAGCTCAGGCGTGTGCTCTGCTAATCTGAACAGATCCATTATCGCCTGGAGCGAGAATTCTTCCATGGACATCTTTAGGTACTCCAGAGGTGCAATTCAGGAGGTTTTCAGTACGAACCTCTCAGGTTTTCGACCCCGTGGTACTTGCCGTCCGCACCAATCACGGTCAAGAACACGGCATCGGAACCCTGGTTGTCGTCCGGTCCGTATTCGAGTTGCATGCCGTTGATTTCTATGGCGCCGGCATTTCGCACCGACTGGATCAGGCACGCTCGACTCAGATCGGGGCCGCAAGCCTTGAGACCGGCGACGGCCAGGCGTCCGGCCAGGTAGCCCTCCAGCGAAACGAATCCAGGTTCAGCCTGGGGATCGTACTCGGTGAGGGCGCGTTGGTATCGGGCCACCACGGGGATTTTCTCATCAAAAGGCAGTGGAACGACTTGCGTAACGTACACGCCGGCCCCGGAGGCCCCCAACTCGTTCGCCAGGGCGTTGCTCCCCACGAAAGAGACTGTCATGAATACCGGGTCCATCTCCCGCCGCACCAGCTCTATCGTCCTGACCACCGGCCGGAAGGAACCGATCATGATCACGGCTTCCGGGTTGGCCGCCGTGATTTTGAGCGAGGCTCCCTTCACCGCGCGGGTATTTCGCGGGTAATGCGCGGCCGCTACCGGCTCCAGTCCCCTGCGCTCCAGCGCCAATCGCGTGCCCTCCAGCCCGTTCATGCCGAAGGAATCGTCCTGATAGAGGACGGCAACGCGGGTGATCCCCAGGTCCTCTGTGAGCCTCGACACCATCTCTTCGGTTTCCTGGTAGTACGAAGCCCGGACGTTGAGCACAATGTCCAGCTCCCGGTCGCGCAGGAACTCGGCCCCCGTGAACGGAGCCAGGAAAGGCACCCCGGCTGATCGGGCCAGCGGCAATGCGGCACGGGACGTGGGCGTGCCCACCGCGCCAATCAGCGCGAAAACA
>JAPOOT010000135.1 GCA_026713285.1 Gemmatimonadota bacterium
CACCACCAGTTCAGCCCTTTCCGACGCCCCTCCGATCGGCACGGCAATGTACTGTTTTCCACCCGTCATGTAGGTCATGGGATTGCCCGTCGCGTTTCCCGGCAACGGTATTTCCGCCAGCAGTTCGCCCGTATCCGGATCGAAGGCCCTCAGGAACGCCTCGGCGCTCTCCGAATCGTAGGTCATGGCGTTGCCGCGATCCGACACCTTCCGGTCCAGCACGATCCCCATCTGCGCGGCGAACAGCAGCGACTCGGTCAGCAGCGGGAATGTCCGGCGGTCCCATCCCAGGGGCGGCAGGTCCAGGCCGTCGAGGGCGGGATGATTGCGGGGGCCGCTTCCCACGGGGCTCATCCACACGTGCTCGCCCGTGTTCAGATCAATGGCCGTGATGCGTCCGTAGGGCGGCTTGATCACCGGCAGGCCGTCCATGATCGTGGGGCCGTAGGCGAACCGGCCGGTGTACGTGTACGGCGCGTCCTCCTCTTCCGACTGATTCACCGTCATGATGGTCGGCAGGCTGTAGGAAGGCACGTACAGCATGCCCGTTTCCGGGTTCACGGCAGCGCCCGACCAGCTCGCGCCGCCCACCAGTCCGGGCACGGCGATCATGCCTTTCTCGGTCGGCGGCGTGAAAAGCGGACCGTAGTCGTACTCGGCGATCGCGTCCATGGCCGCCTGGCGCAACTCGGGCGTGAAATCGACGAGATCGTCTTCCGTCAGGCCCTGGCGCTCGAAGGCCGCCGGCTTCGTGGGAAAGGGCTGCGTGGGCGAGGCGGTTTCGCCGGGCGCCGTGGAAGGCGGCGTTTCCCGCTCCTCGATCGGCCAGACCGGCTCTCCCGTCGCCCGGTCGAATACGTAGGTGAAGCCCTGTTTCGTGACCTGGGTCAGCGCTTTTATCTCGCGGCCGTCCACCGTGAGGTCCAGCAGGTTCGGCGCGGCGGGCAGGTCATAGTCCCAGATGCCGTGATGCACCATCTGGAAATGCCAGACCCGTTCGCCCGTCTCGGCGTTCAGACAGACAAGGCTTTCGGCGAAGAGATTGTCGCCCAGCCTGTGGCCGCCGTAGAAGTCGTTGGTGGGTGTGCTGACCGGCAGATAGACATATCCCAGTGCTTCATCCGCGCTCATCCACGTCCATACGTTCGTGCTGCCCGTGGTCTTCCAGGACTCGTCCTGCCAGGTCTCGTTTCCGAACTCGCCTTCCTGGGGAATGGTCTGGAACACCCACTTCTGTTCCCCGGTGCGCACGTCGAACCCGCGCACGTCGCCCGGCGGCATGGCCGCGTCCGGCATCCGGAATACGGCAAAGGAGTCCAGTACCGTCGCCCCGACCACGACCACTCCGCGGACGATCACCGGCGGGCTGGACACGGCGTAGAGGCTGCGGTCGATGGGACGGCGCAAGCCCTTCGTCAGATCCACGCGCCCGTTCTCGCCGAAGTCCGGAATCGGTTCGCCCGTCCCGGCGTCCAGCGCGATGAGCCAGGCGTCGCCCGTGGCATAGAGGATTCTCCGGTCGTCGCCCTCCTCCCAGTAGGCCACGCCGCGATGGACGAACCCGACATTGGCGGGCGTCCCGTCCTCCCACGTCCGGGGATCGTATGACCAGATCGTCTCTCCCGTGGCCGCGTCGATAGCCGCCACCTGGCTCATGGCGGTGCTCGTGTACAGCACGCCGTCGACCATGAGGGGCGTTGCCTCGTTGACGAATACGCGCAGGGTGGAATCCGCCTCCAGAATGGCGTTGTCGATGGAATCCCAGCGCCACGCGACCTCGAGATCGGCCACGTTATCACGGTCGACCTGACCCAGGGGCGCATACTTTGTGCTCGCGTGGTTGCCGGCATATGCGCGCCATTCCGCCTGGGAGGCGTCGGAGGCGTCACCGGTCTGCATGGCGTCACCAGCGCAGGATACCATCATGCCAAGGCAAAGAATCGGAAGCATCAACCCCGTCATTGCAGCGACCGGACGTAACTTACGCATGTTCGTATCTCCCGAGTGTGCAGGTGTATAAGGATTTCATTGTGTGTTGGCATCTTCATCGCATGACGACAACTTCATCAAATGAAGGTATATTGTACAATTGTACACCTGATCAGACTATAAGCTACGAGGCTCATCCTATTTGTTCAGCGGCTCTTCTAATCAGTCATGCGGTTATTCCTATCAGTTATACGGTATATCAGTGACGCGGGGCTCATCGAATCAGTTACGCGGCTCATCTTCCCCGCCATTCGACTCACCATATCCGCTACGCGACCCATCGAGTGCGCAACCTGTCAAATATACCCGGTAGACCCATCCGGACGGACGTAACACGTGCGCTGCCAGTGTACGACCTCATTGTCCTTCACGGCTTCCTCGTCCACGTCGATACCGAGTCCGGGTGTATCGCGTAACGGCAGGTAGCCGTCTTCGGGCAGGTAGGGGTCGATGATGCACTGCTCCCATTCCGTGCCCACGGGCAGGACGTATTCGAGGATCTTGAAATTGGGGGTGGCCGCCGC
>JAPOOT010000444.1 GCA_026713285.1 Gemmatimonadota bacterium
ATACGGTTTCGAAGTCCCACATAATTGTTGTTGAACCGTGGTCGGTGATCGAAGGTGTACCATCCGGGGGCGCGGTTCGATCCTTCTCTGGGTACATTGCCGTAATAGTAGAATTCCCATCCATAGGCTTCCCTGACGGCGCCGCGCACTTCAGGCAGCCAACGCTCACGAAGCAGTTCGAAGATTGGACCTGCTGTGTTGGGGTTCAGCGGCGGCGAGTAAGTAAGGTGGTAACCATGTACGGTTCCGTTCGTGGTGTGAAGATCGATGAGCACGTGCGGATCGTATTCGTTCATGAGCCAGACGAGGGATCGCGCCTCGGGGGAGTCCAGCTTCATGTGGTCTCGGTTGAGGTCGAAACCCTGGGCATTGGGGCGCTGTCCCATGCCCCCAACGGGTCCGTGTTGACGCGGACGGTTGTACAGGCTGATCCGCTCGTTGCCGTCGGCGTTGTAAATGGGCGCCATGAGCAACACCAGCGAATCGGCCCAGTCGGCGTACGCTCCGGAGGCCAGTTCCCGGATAAGCATGAGCAGAGCTTCCTTGCCGCAGACCTCGCCTGCGTGGATGTTCGCCTGTATGAATACGCTCGTTTTCCCGGTAAGGGCGATTTCCGCCGCAGATGCGTCCCAGACGTCGCCGTAGACAAGCAGGGGCAGCGCCCTGCCTTCGGTCGTGTAACCGAATTCGGTCAGATGAAGCCGGTCGGAGGCGAGTACCGTGGCCCGTAGGAAGGACATTACCTCCTCGTACCTGGTCGTCTCTTCGAAATCGGATAATTCGGCGCGGGTCTGAAGATCGGAAACATCGTAATCCTGGGCGGTGACGGGACACGCGGCCGCCAGGACGAAGGCAAGGGTCATGAAGAATCGGTACATGAGGCGGAATCCTGCTCGCGGACGAGCGGAAGTGCGTTCACAAGCTACAAAAATCACTGGCGGCATTTTGCTTCCGAAGCGGCGGTGGATCAGTGCATCTGGAAGAATTCCACTACTTCGCCACTCGGGCCTTTGAAGAACGCGACGGTTACATCCAGTCCGCCGAGATTGACGTCTTTCGGCTCGACCGTCACTTCATATCCTTGGGAACGGACATGTTCGATGGCTGTGCGCGCATCCGTCGTGGCCAGTGCGATATGTGTAACCGGGTCGTTGGGCGACGCGCTTCCCGGCGACGGAGTATCGTCCGTGGGCTGGAACAGTTCGATATGGCTGCCGTCCCCGGTGTCGAGGAGCATGATCCTGCGGTCCTCGGGTCCGAATACCGCCACGGATTTCATCCCTAGAACGTCCCGGTACAACTGAAGCGAGGCGTCCCAGTCCCTGGTCTGGACGGCCACGTGATGTGTGCCGCAACCGGGAATCACCTGGTTTTTCGATCCGACGGGCATCGACGCTTCCCCCTTTATATTTCGTGCCACGCTATGGTGCCAGGCCGGTTCATGGTGCCAGGCCGGTTCATGGTGCCAGGCCGGCTTATTGCGTCTGGCCGGATGATTTGAGTGCCCTTGCGCTGACGCCCAGCACACCGAGAAAACCCTCGGAATCCTTGTGGTCGAAGTCTCCCACGCCTTCCATGGACGCCGTCGTTTCGGAATAGAGCGAATGTGGGACGTCAACGGCCGACACGAAGGAAACCTGGCCCTTGTAAAGTTCGACCCGGATGGTGCCCGTGGCGAGCCGGTTGAATACGTCCACGGAAGCCCGGAGCGCACGGGTGGATGGGTCGTACCAGTAGCCCTGGTAGATCTGTTCCGCTATCAAAGCAGAAAACTGGTCGAAGCTGCGGCGCGCGCGGCGGTCTAGAATAAGCTGCAGCAGAAACTCGTAGCATTGCCCGAGGAGCGTCATGGCCGGTGATTCGTAGACCCCCCGGCTCTTGATGCCCACGAACCGGTTCTCCACCGTGTGGATCCCAATGCCGATACCGTTCCTGCCGCCGATCCGGTTGGCCGTCTCGATGGCCGACAGCGGGTTGACGAAATCCTCATTTATCCGTACCGGTACGCCCTCTTCGAATCTGACGGCAAAAGTTTCTGGCGCATCCGGCGCCTCCCGGGGATGGACTCCCATGCCGGGCGTGATGAATCCTGCCGGCGTATCGAGTGATTCGAGACGGCCGGCCTCATGGGTCAATCCAAGGATATTCGCGTCGGTCGAATAGGGTTTCTCATGGGAAGCCTGTACCGGCAACTGACGGGCTTCACAGAAGTCGATCATTTCTGTTCTGCCGGGAAACTCGTCCAGGAAAGCCTGGTCGCGCCAGGGGGCGTAGACCTCTACCGAGGGGTCGATCATGTTGGCGACGAGTTGAAACCTGACCTGGTCGTTTCCGCGGCCGGTGGCGCCGTGGGACAGGATATCGATGCCGCGTTTCTCGAGTTCGGGCAGCAAGGTCCGTACGGTGACGTGCCTGGCTATGCCCGTGGTGTTCCAGTAGTTTCCCTCGTACATCGCCTGGCACTGGATGACCTCGACGCCGGCCTGTGCCAATTGCTCCTTCGCGTCCACAATCACGGCTTCCTTCGCACCACAGCGCATCATGCGTTCCGCGACGTAGTCTATGCGTTCTTCGTCCGGCTGGCCGAGATCGGCCGTGACACACACTACGTCAACGTCGTGATCGGCGAGCCAGCGCGTTAGCGTGCAACTGTCCAGTCCACCGGATACCGCCGCCCCGACGGTCCTGCCCTTCAGACCGCTCAAATTCATGATAACAATACCCCTCGGAAATGCCGGATGGCACGGAATGCGACCGAAAACTCGAAATAATGTATCCGCAGGCCAAAAGTCAAGGTACTAATCCGGAATCCAACCCATCTTTCGGGGCTTTGCGTCGCATCCCAAATCCCTACAATTCATTTGCCTTTCCCGGTAGCCGTAGGTATTTTCACAGGCGGGCCGTGATGGCACGAACCATAGGCGCCGCGTCCAGGACCGGGCAACATTTTTTTGGTCATTCCGCCAAGTCGAGACAGACGCCAGTCGGAGGATTACGCTTGGATCTCTTGCGCGAGTTTCATGGTCCGAACGCCGGTTACGTAATCGCGTTGTACGAACAGTACCTTCAGGACCCCGATTCCGTCGACGCGGCGACCCGTGAATTGTTTACCCGGTTCACCCCTTCTCTCGATGGTGAATCCGCCGGGGAATCACCGGCAGTTTTTCCCGCCAGTCCCGCCGATATCGACCAGATCGTCTTCATTGCCAATCTCGCCCAGAATGTCCGGGAATACGGTCATCTCGGGGCGCACCTGGATCCCCTGGCCGATGCCAGGTACTTTCCCTATTCCGTCTTCGCGACTGACGACGACGCCGCACTGGGCGACCCGCTGACGGAACTGGAATTGGCGGCGCAAGGCGTGACGGAAGACGCGATGTGCCAACTGCCTTCCTCGCTGATCGGCGGTCCGGTGGGCAAGCAGTGCGGCAACGCCTCCGAAGCGCTCAAGAAACTCAAGCGGGTCTATTCCTCGACTACCGGTTACGACTACATGCACATCGAGGTGCCGGGAGAGCGGGAATGGTTGCAGGAAGCGGCGGAAACGGGGCGGTTCAGGCCCTCGGAGGAGGAATACAGCGCCCTGGACATACTGGACCGGCTCACCCAGGTGGAGGTCTTCGAGCAATTTCTGCACCGGACCTTCCCGGGCAAGACCCGGTTTTCCATCGAAGGCCTGGACGCCATGATCCTCATCCTGGACGGGGTGATCGGCGAAGCAGCGGAGAAGAATACCTGCAACATCCTGATCGGCATGGCTCACCGGGGAAGGCTGAACGTCCTCGCACACATTCTGAACAAGCCGTACGAGCATATACTGGCTGAATTCAGGGATCCGGTCCAGCGGGTAAACAAGACGGGTAACGATTCGGGATGGACCGGCGACGTGAAATACCACAGCGGCGCCAAGCGTAGATTCCAGGACCAGGAGGGCAAGGAAGTGGACCTGCATATCCACCTGGCGCCGAACCCCAGCCACCTGGAGGCGGTCAATCCCGTGGTGGAAGGCATGGCCCGCGCCGCGGGGACGGTCGCCAATCTCCCGGGCGACGTACGTCCGCTGCCGGAACGCAACCTGCCCATCCTGATCCATGGCGACGCCGCTTTCGCCGGCCAGGGCGTCGTGGCGGAAACCCTGACGCTCTATCGTGTCCCCGGTTTTCGAACAGGCGGGACCATCCACCTGATCACCAACAACCAGCTCGGATACACCACGCCTTCGGAACAATCCCGGAGCACCCTCTATGCCAGCGACATAGCGCGGGGATTCGAAATACCCATCATTCACGTCAACGCCGATGACCCGGTGGCCTGCCTGGAAGCCGCGCGGATCGCCTACGGCTACCGAGTCAAGTTCCGCAAGGATTTCCTGATCGATCTGATAGGGTACCGCCGTCACGGCCACAACGAGGGGGATGATCCATCGCTGACCCACCCCAGTCTCTATCGGCGGATCGAATCCCATCCGACGGTGAGGAAACTGTGGGCCGACCGTCTCGTGTCGGAGGGGAGGATCGAAACAGGAAAACCGGAGGAAATGGTCGACGAACGCATGAACGGCATGCAGAAGATGCTTGATGAACTGAAACCCGAGGAAGTACTCGTGGAGCCCTATGCCAGTCCACCGAGATCCGGTACAGCGAAACGCGTGCGTTCTTCCGTTTCCATGAGACGGCTCAAGCATCTCAACAAGTCGCTTTGGACATTTCCGGATGACTTCACCCTTCATCCCAGGCTCAGAAGAGTTGTCGAACGCAGGCGGCAGGCGCTGGACGATGTGGACGCACGCAAAATCGACTGGGCCCAGGCGGAGATCCTCGCATTCGCTACGATCATCGAGGACGGCGTTCCAGTCAGACTGACGGGTCAGGACGTGGAAAGAGGGACCTTCAGCCAGCGGCACAACGTGTTGCATGACTTCGAGACCGACCTGGCATGGAATCCGCTTCGCCGCCTGCCCCAGGCCAACGCGTCCTTCGAAACGCGGAACACGCCGCTCACGGAATACGCCGCCCTGGGATTCGAGTACGGGTACAGCATCCAGGCGCCCGAGCGTTTCGTGCTCTGGGAAGCCCAGTACGGCGACTTCGTTGACGGCGCCCAGATCATCATCGACGAGTTCCTCGTTTCCGGCCGCGCCAAGTGGGGGCAGACCTCGTCGCTGACCATCCTGCTGCCCCACGGATTCGAGGGGCAGGGACCGGATCACTCCAGCGGCCTGATGGAACGATTCCTTTCCTTCGGCGCCGATTTCAACATCCGCATCGCCAACTGCACCACAGCGGCCCAGTATTTCCATCTGCTGCGGCGGCAGTCCAGGTTGCTCGAATCCGACCCGCTGCCCCTGATCGTCATGACGCCGAAGAGCCTGCTTCGCCATCCTGACGTGGCATCCTCGGCCCGGGAGCTCGCGGAAGGCAAATGGCAGCCGATTATTGAAGACGAGCGGTCGTTCGAAGATCCCGAAAAAGTCCGTAGACTCGTATTCTGCAGCGGCAAGGTATTCGTCGACCTGATGAACGATGAAGCCCGGGAGAACGCGACACACGCCGCGATTGTCCGTATGGAGCAGCTTTATCCGATCGCGGAGGACCAGGTAAGGCAGATCACCGACAGGTATCCCAACCTGAAGGAAGTCGCCTGGCTTCAGGAAGAGCCGGAAAACATGGGCGCCTGGGACTACGTGCGCAAGGTGCTGGAAAGGGCGCTGGACGGCCGCTGCCCGCTATATCTTGTTTCCCGGCCTCCGAGTGCGAGTCCTTCCGAGGGTTCGACCGCCATTCACAACCGAAATCAGCATAACCTGGTGAAGATGGCCTTTGCAATGGGCGCGTCGGGAAACATCGAGATGAATTGACAGATTGCGCCGCCCTGCGCATTTTGTTCGATTCGAGTACAAGTGTTTACGGAAATTCCGGTTCGTGGCTTAGGCGGAGTCCCGACAGTTGAAGGGAACCGAGGCAATTACAGTTTTAACCAGGGAGCGCTAAATGGCAATCGACATCACCGTACCGCAACTCGGTGAATCCATTGTCGAAGCAACGGTCGTCCAGTGGTTCAAAGAGGAAGGCGATCCGGTCGTGACCGGCGAGGCCCTGCTGGAACTGGAGACCGAAAAAGTCACCCTCGAAGTAAACGCCAACGACAGCGGCGTCCTGGCTCGCATCGAACGCACGGCGGGAGAGGATGTTAAAATCGGCGATCTGCTCGGTGTGCTTGACGACAGCGGTGTCAAGGCGGCCGAAGTTTCCGACGCCACGTCGGCGGAATCGGCGGTTGAGGGGGAAATGCCGTCAGAGGAAATAGCGCCATCC
>JAPOOT010000314.1 GCA_026713285.1 Gemmatimonadota bacterium
CGCCCAGGCGGTCATAGAGAGGACCGTCCATCACCCATTCCATGTTCGGGTCGTCATGCTGGGCATGCAGGGGTGCGGCGGTTCCGACCAGCAGGAACAGCGCGGGAAGCGCCACGGAAGTCAAAGCCATGCGAATCATTAGGTATTCTCCTTGTTCCCCGGGCGGGGCACGTTGTTTCAGTCCAGACCCAGTTACTCGCCGTATCTCGTCGTACACGTCAACGGGGTTTTACCGGAAGATAGTGGTAAACCTTTAAAAAATCAACGGATTCTCCCCTGGTCCGACTGGATCGGGTACGCGTTTACAGGAGACAGGTGTCGATTACATGAGCGACACCGTCCGCGTCGTTGGTCGGCGCGACCAGGTCCGCCGCGCGCCGAACCGTGTCCGGCGCATTCCCCATGGCGACGCCGAGTCCGGCGTATTCGATCATGTCCAGGTCATTGAAGTTGTCGCCGATGCTTATCATTCGCTCGGATCCGATACCGTAGCGTTCGCCGAGGAATGCGAGGGACTTCGCCTTGGACACACCGGCAGGTACGATTTCCATGCACCAGTAGTCGCCCACCAGCGTGCTTCGCGACAGGATGATGCCGATCCGGTCGCGGTATTCCGCCAGTTCCGCCTCCAGTTCATGCATGGACGATCCCCTTCCGGCCACGGCGATCTGCGCAGGGTCACGGCTGAGCACCTGTTCCAGGCCGTCCACCTGAAAGACCTTGTCCGCGTTGGCCTCCAGGTAGCGTTCCCGCCAGCCGTTCGCCGAGCGGGGCTGTTCAACCCAGATGTACCGGCTTTCCGGTACCGGTTCGTAAACGAGGGGATCATGTCCGCGCCGTTTACAGAAATCGACCAGGTCGACCGCCAGTGCCCGCGGCATGTTTACCGCCCTGAGCAACGGACCGTCGAGGGATTCGAGTATGAGCGCGCCGCTGTGGAAGATCAGCGTCGTGGAAGGCGGCACCTTTTCCGCCGCGGCCCGGCCGGAGTTGAGGCTTCTCCCGGTGCAGAGCGCCACGCGCTTTCCCGCCGAGACGGCCCTTCGAAGGGCCTGGAGCGTTCCGGGGGAGATCTCGCGCCGGGACGTCAGCAGCGTGCCGTCGATGTCGATGGCGATCAGGTCGTAGGACATTTCCTAGGCTCTTTCGGGTCAGGGTATGAAGCGCTCGATAGCCCGGGCGACGCCCTCGTCGTCCACGGAAGCCGTGACATGGTCCGCCCGGGCGCGGATTTCGGGTGGTCCGTTTCCCATGGCCACGCCCAGGCCCGCCACGTCGAGCATTTCCAGGTCGTTCAGGTTGTCTCCCACCGCCATGACCTCGGTGAGATCGATCCCGAGAAGCTGGGCCAGTCTGCGCAGTCCGTCGCCCTTGGACACGCCAAAAGGCATGACCGTGATGACACTGTAGCAACGATCCCATGGACTGATTTCGAAGACCACGCTCGTGTTTGGAAGATGCGTCCTGATGTGTGATTCCCGGGACCTGACCCGTTCGTTGCGCTCGGCGACCGTTATGCAGGTGACGTCCTGCCCGAGATAGTCGCATAGGTCGTCCACCCGGTGAACGCGGTCGGCGTTCTGCGCGGCGTAGTCGATAAACGCGCGGTTGTCCGGATCGAAGGAATCATAGTAGAAGTATCGCACTTCAGGCAGCGGACCGTACACGATGGGATGAAACCCGATGCTGCGAAACACGCGCACGGAATCCATCGCGAGATGATTCGGAAGGTGTCGCAAATACCTGGCGCGACGATTGGGGGCGTCGTAAATCATGGCGCCGTTGTTCAGCACGTACGGTACGTTCAACGGCAGATGCCGCACGGCCTCTTCAGCGGACGGCAGGCTTCGCCCGGTGCACACCGTGACGAAGACGCCGCGGCCGACCGCGTGCCGCACCGCGTCAGCCGTGGCGACGGTCATGACCTTTCTGCCGTCGATCAGCGTGCCGTCGATGTCCAGGGCGAGGAGACGTATTCGACCGTTATGGCGGGTCAGTTTTCTCTGCCTTTGGTGGTGTCGTTGGTAATGCTCGGCGCCTCGCATTTGTGTTTTTTTGGTTACACTATACAATAATTTTACTTCTATACTATCGCTTTTACTCGTATAACTTCAATTATAAAAAACAAACGACAACTGACCGGTAAAAGGTGCAACAAAATGGCGAAGTCAGGCCCCGTAAAAGTTTACCGCAAGGGACTTTCATTCATTGAGATAACTTAAATATCTCACGATGAGAAAAGGCTCGTAAATGGTTCAAGAATCAGAGATAGCCGAAATGTCCGTAATACCTCAGGTGCGGTACGTTCGACCTGCAGTCGAACATCATGCCCAAGACCATGACGCACAGATGTAATAAGTGCAAAGTTGGTCCTTTTTAGGTGTCCGCAAGGGTATGGTCATGGAAGTTCCCAATTTGCCCTTCAGGTGTAGGCTATCGGTATATACTTTTCACTACCGCTATTCAAGGAACATCTGAACAAGTTTCTGGCTCTGTTCAATACCATCGGATCTTCCGAGTGTAGCCAATCAGGACAGTCGCACTCATCCTGATTTCGGCTGTACGGCCGCCAGGGCCTGGTCGAAGGTCATAATCTCGCGCACATCGCGCCGTCGGCAGCTTGCCAGGTGGCAAAGGTCTCTGGCCCCCAGCGTGGGATACCGGTCGTGGAGCAGACGGGCCAGGGTGACGTCGGCCTCTTCAAGCGGCCATACTTCTTTGCAGGCCTCGGTTGCCAGCGACATTGCCGCGTCCAACGTCCGCAGTCTACCGACCCGCAAGTAGGCGTGGGTCAGTTCCTGCAGGACTTCCGCGGACGTACAAAGGGTTTCCCGGCACCGGCCGGATTCGACGAAGAACGCTCTGGCGGTCGCCCTTAGCGGGTGCGGTCTACCTACGGCATAAATGAATACGTTTGTATCTACGAAGATCATGAGTCTGACGCATTGGGGCCGCGAGAAGCGTTGATCGTCCTGAGATGTTCTTCCCATTCCGGTTCCCGTTCGGGACCGTCCAGACCGTCGCAGGCGCGGAAGAACTCCTCGAGACGTGCCGGTGATCGAAAGGCTTTGGCGCGCTGGCATTCTTCCAGTCGCATATGGGCTGCGGTTCTCAGCCACGCACTGAAAGTCATGCCCTCGAGGCGCGCCTGATGGACGAAGCGGTCACGGTCTTCATCCGGTATGATCAGTTGTACTCTGGCCATCGTCGTTCCCTCCCTGGATAGTAATGTGTAAATATGATACACACTAATGTCCAGATCAAGTTCCTATTTAACTGGAAAGGACCTCGGCTACCAGGCCGAGACCCGGTTTACGACCGGAGTTAAACACTGGCCTGTTTTTATATCTTCGGCGCGGGGAAAGAATTGGTCAGGAAGGGAAATCCGCGAGAATGCGGCCTGATCCACAAAACGCCGTGTCACAGACCTTCAGCAGAACTTACCGATGGGCGCTAGTGGACTCGAACCACTGACCTCCACGATGTGAGCGTGGCACTCTAACCGGCTGAGCTAAGCGCCCGGCAAATGGGCCCGCCAGGACTCGAACCTGGGACCGTCCGATTATGAGTCGGATGCTCTAACCAACTGAGCTACAGGCCCATGTTTGCCGCCCAGACAGCATACCCGACAGATTGGATCAATATAGGCGAACGGGTGGGCATCGTCAAGCAAAAGATGGGGGTGAAGCTCAATCTCCCCGGGCCGATTGCAGCAGGACTTTTTCCTGTTGCTTGAGCTCCATGTAAGTGGCCATGGCGTCGTTCAATTCGTCGCTTCGCCCACCCTTTTCCATCTGTTTTATCTGTTCCATGAGCCGGGCCATGCTTTCCTTGAGCCGTTTCTGTTTTATCCGGATGATATGGTCCCGGGCTCTTTGTTCCAGGTTTACGCCGGAGTCCGATGCATTGATCAGTTCCGTCATCATCCGTGCGGCCTCGTCGTCGCCGATGGTATCGATCAGGCCGGAAAGGTCGTACGTTCCCTCGCCGCCCAGTTTCGCAAAACATAGCTCGACGATCCGGCGGTACAGGGGGTGCTTGAAATCCCGAGGTTCCAGTTGGTTTTCGACGAGTTCGGCTATGACCCGGCCGTCGAGCATGAGTTGTACCAGGTCCCGTTCCACCATCGCGTCGCCGTCCGGCGCCGCCTTGGCTCGAGGCGCTCGGCGATCGCGTTGCACTGCGCCCGGGCTGCGCAGTTCGGAGGCCAGCAACCCCTGCAGTGCCGGAAACCGGCGTTCGGCTTCTTCCCGGTACGTTTCCCGGTGAACCAGGTTCGCCGTTTTCCGGATGAGTCCGGTCAGCGTACGAAACACCTCTTCCCGGTCGCCCGATCCCTGCAGGTTGGCGTGGTGACCCATGAAATCGGCGATGGAATCGGCGCTGTCGACGAGTTTCATGAACCCGTCCGGCCCGTGTTCTCTCACGTAGGAATCGGGATCGTAGTCTTCCGGCAGGCGCACGATCCGGGTCCACAGCCCCGATTCCACCAGGGGTTCGATCGCGCGCCAGGTCGCCCTCACCCCGGCCTGGTCGGAGTCGTAGACCAGAAACGCCTGCTGCCCGTACCGCGCCAGGAGCCGCGCCTGTTCCGGCGTCAACGCCGTTCCGCAAAGGGCGACCGCTCCGTGGACGCCCTGCTCGTACAGGCCGAGCAGGTCCATGTATCCCTCCACGACGAGTATCCGTCCCCGTTGCCGCAGCGCATCCCGGGCCTGGTACAGTCCGTAAAGCACCTGGCTCTTGCGGTAGATGGGGGATTCCGCC
>JAPOOT010000143.1 GCA_026713285.1 Gemmatimonadota bacterium
CCGGCAGTAGGTATAGTTTAATTGGTTGTATAGTTACTGGTCAATGTATTCACTTTTCCAACGTTTGCCGGCCTGGCTATCGTGAATCGCCCACGCACCATCCTGCACGCGGATATGGACGCCTTCTTCGCGGCCGTCGAGCAGCGGGACCGGCCGGAATTGCGCGGAAGACCGGTCATCGTCGGTGGTGATGGACCACGGTCTGTCGTGTCGACCTGTTCGTACGAAGCACGCAAGTTCGGTGTCCACTCTGCCATGCCGGGCACGACGGCCAGGAAACTTTGTCCACACGGGATCTTTCTGCCCGTCAGATCGAAGGCTTATGGCGAGGTTTCACGGCAGATCCATGACGTTTTCCACCGGTATACACCGCTCGTCGAACCATTGTCGCTCGACGAAGCATTCATGGATGTCACCGGTTCATCGCAGCTCTTCGGCGACGGCGAAGCGATCGCCCGATCCATCAAGACGGACGTGCTGAATGAAACGCGTCTCACCATTTCCGTGGGCGTGGCGCCGTGCAAATACGTGGCGAAAGTGGCCTCCGACCTGGACAAGCCCGATGGACTGGTGATCGTTCCGCCCGATAGCGTAGTTGATTTCCTGGCGCCGCTGCCCGTCTCATGTCTCTGGGGCGCGGGCAGGGACATGCAGGATCGTCTGGTTCGTCTGGGATTCAGTACGATCGGGGATGTTCAGAAACGACCATCAGAGGAATTGCAGCGACTGATCGGTAATGCTGCCGGCGCACACTTCGCGAAAATCTCCCGTGGCCAGGACGACCGCCCCGTCGTCACCGGCAATCCGGCGAAGTCGGTCGGCCACGAGAATACGTTTGGTACGGACCTGTTGGACCGGGAGGCATGCCACGGCGTCCTGGTGGATCAGAGCGGTAAAGTGGGTCGCCGCCTTCGAAAGGCGGGACGCCAGGGCAGAACGGTACGGATCAAGGTCCGATACGGAGATTTCAAGACGCTGACGAGGCAGACGGTCGTGGCGCCGACGGATAACGATTTTGTGATCGGCAAGGCGGCCCTGGAACTGTTTGACTTGGCATGGGACGGCAAGACGGGCATTCGGCTGCTCGGTGTGGCCGTCGGAAACCTGGTCAGGCCGGAGGAGCCCATTCAAACCGATCTCTTCAAGCGCGGCGACGAGAAGTCGGATCGTCTCGTGCGCGCGCTGGACACCATTCGGGACCGTTACGGACGTCGCGCGATACACCATGGCGTTTCTTCAATAAAACCCTGATCGACCAAACCGTGATGTACAGTTGACGGGTTGCTTCATCGGGAAGGCAGCGAAATGATTAAAAAGCTGTTGCTGGTATTTGGCGTCTTCGTGCTGGCCGTCGTAAGCGCGATGGTCTACTACATGTGGAAGGGACCCGATCTCACAAGATACGACTATCTGATTGAACCTGCGATTTCGACCAAGCCGCCCCAGAAGATGATTGTGGTCGAGGTCAGGGGCGATCCGAATGTCGTGGCACAGGGCGCGTACGAACTGCTGTATGAGCTGTATTACGGCACAGCCGGAGTGGATATGTGGCCCCTTCCGGCTCCGAGGGCCCGTTGGACCGTGGCGTCCGACCGGCCCAAGGACGAGTGGATCGGCATTTACGGTATCCCGGTCCCGGATTCCGCCACGGAACTCCCGGAACATACGGCGATTCCCGGCATGAAGACCTCGCTAGAGACCTGGACGTACGGTGAAGTCGTGGAACAGCTTTACATCGGTCCCTACGATGATGAAACGCCTTCCATCCAGCGAATGCAAAATTATGTTGAGGAGCGGGGATATACGTTCACCGGACCCCACGAGGAAGAATACCTGAAGGGCCCCGGCATAATATTCAGTGGGAATCCCGATGAATACGTGACCATTCTACGGTATGAGATCGGTAGGCAGGAGGGATTTGCGACGGACGAGGCCGATTCGGTATCCGTGGAAGAGACCGTTGCGGAACCTGTGGAGGAAAATGTAGTTGAAGTAGAATGAACCCATTCTGATTCAGGAGGAAACATGCTTGAGTTTACGGGACTGAACTGGCTGGCCATACTCGTGGCCACGGTGGCTGGATTTGCACTCGGCGGGATCTGGTACGGCCCGCTTTTCGGCGACACCTGGCTGGCCGCGTTGGGAAAAACGGCGGATCAGATACAGCCTTCACCCACCCCTTTCATTATCAGTTTCTTTACTTCCCTGATCACGGCGGTCGTACTCGCGCTTCTCATCAATGCCCTGAACATATCGACACTGGGCGGCGGCGTGGTGATCGGGCTCCTCGTGGGCATCGGCTTCATTGCCACGGCGATGGCATCGGACAGCGCCTTCGGTGACACGGGGCTGACCCTGTGGTTGATCCAGTCAGGATACCGTGCGCTTTACAGTGTACTGATGGGGGCGATTCTCGCCGTGTGGCGGTAGTTGGCTTGCATGGCATCTGATGCCGCGCGATAAATGCGGAGAGCAGGTCGCGGTTGGCCAGCCTCGGGCACGTGAGCCAAAACGGGCAGGTCGCGGTAGATCAGCCTCAGGCACGTAAGCCGAAACGGGCAGGGAAGAAGAAACGGACAGGAAAGGTCATCTATGGACCCGGACGCGCTTCGCAGGGAGTACCTATTCGGCAGTCTGAATGAGCAGGACCTGGATGATAACCCGTTCAGGCAGTTCGACGAGTGGTTCAGGAACGCGGTCGATGCGGGGATCGAACTGGCGGACGTGATGACGGTCGCGACGGCGACACCGACCGGCGCGCCATCTGCCAGGATGGTCGTTCTGCGGGGGGTCGATGAACGTGGATTCGTATTCTACACGGATTACAGAAGCCCGAAGAGCCGGGACCTGGACGAGAATCCCAGGGCCGCGCTGGTGTTCTATTGGCGTGAACTCGGGAGGCAGATCCGGATTACGGGTGCGGTTCGCAGGGTATCTATGGAAGAATCCGCCCGCTATTTCAATTCGAGACCCCTGGAAAGCCGCCTGGCGGCCCTGGCCTCGAGCCAGAGCGAGGTCATAGCCGATCGAAGGGTTCTCGAGGAACGGTACGAGGCGCTTGAATCGGCATACCCGACCGGTGACGTTCCCTGTCCCGACAACTGGGGCGGGTTCCGCGTTTCGCCCGATGAGTTCGAATTCTGGCAGGGACGGGAACTACGTCTGCATGACCGGATTCGCTACAAGCGAGACGCGGGCGGAAAATGGGTGAATGAACGGTTGTCGCCCTGATTCCTTTCTGCGGTTGAATCGCGCATTAAACTGTCCCGGCGATCCGGCGGACCGATTTCCATTCCTGTCAGGTCATGATCCATACAGGTGGAGATGATGTCGGCGATGCCGGGAAGTACCTCGAACTGACGACATCCCCAATCAAGGAAAACAGGCAATGATGCAGAAGGAGCATGCGATCCGGCTCGGTGTCGTGGGCTGCGGAGGGGCCGGCCATGCCGCCGTGCGATCGGCCCAGGCAAGCGCACTCCTGGATGTCGTCGCGATCGGCGATCTGGATGAGGAGCGTCGTAACCGCGTGGCAAGTGAGGAGGGGGTACCCAGTCGATACGGTCCCTATCAGGATCTGCTGGCCAATGAAGGGGTGGATGCCGTGCTCCTGGCCGTGAATCCGCCCGCCCGCTATCCCATGGTCTTCGATGCCATCGATGCCGGTAAGCACGTACTCGTGCAGAAGCCGCACGCAACCCGTGCCGAGCATGTCCTGGAAATCGAGGAAGCGGCCGAGCGCGCCGGCGTGACGCTGCAGTTCTGCTACTTCATGCGTCACGATCCGGTGAACCGCAGAACCCGCACCGCGTTAAGCCGCGGCCGCATCGGTGAGCCGTACCACGCCCGCATCTTTTTGAAATACAACCACAGGGCGCCATTGGACAGTCCCGAAGGCTGGACCCACGTGTATGGTCAGAAGGGCGGCGCACTGGGGCAGCATGCATCGCACGAGTTGGACCTGGCCTGGTGGTGGATGGGCTGTCCGGATCCCAAATGGGCCTTTGCCGCCAAGCACGTCGTCGAGGCGCTTTACGACGGACCGGAAGGTTCGGCAGAAGACTATTTCTCAGGTCTTGCCGGTTTCGATGGCGGCAAGACGATCCAGATAGACTGCTCCCGCTGGGTGCACTGCGATACGCCCACGGTGGTGGAGGTGTACGGGAGCGAAGGCGCCTATTCGCACGGTCAACTATGGCATTGGGAGGATGGTGTTTTTTCCGCGCGGCAGATCGAGGACGAATCCGACGTGCCGTATACGGAACCGCCGCGCGCGGGACTGCCCTTCTATCACGAGGTGGAACACTTCGCACGCGCTATAGCGGGACGGGTAGCTCCCGATGTCAATGCGGACGACGCATACAGGTTCATGCAGCTTCTCGATGCGATGTACGAGAGTGCGCGGACTGGTGAAAAGGTGAACATCGGATAAGTGAGCAGGGAGCGTTCGCGGACTTTCGAATAGGAGATCACGAGGAGTTTTAGGGCCAGCTCGCCGCGGATTGGACGCCCGGTTCCGGGGAAGCGCCGCAATAGGTGGGTCTTCCTGTCGCCGGTCAGTGGGCGTGCGCCCATTCGACCAGAAACGCCATCAATACGATACCCAGGATTACCAGGGCGAACTTGAACACGCGGTCATGGTCCCGCGTCGGCATGGGCTGGTCGTCTTCCCCGGCGAGCACGCTCATGACGAATTTCGCCACACGCACGTTGCGCCTGGACAATTCCGCGTCGATGATGTCTATGATCGCGACGTAGATGAATGTGCCCGCGGCGAGGGCGTTGAAACTGCCTTCAATTACGGCAGTGACCATAACGCTGCCTTCCAGGGCCATGTGGCCTGTCAATCCCGCAAGCACGCCCAGGGGGGTCATGGCGGCAAAGACCGCCAGCATGGGCTTCTGGCGGTTCTTCGAGATGCCCGCCCTGTGAACGCTGACCATCAGGGCGAAAGCGGCCGATCCCTTGTGACAGAGAATCCCGAGCAATATGATGACCAGGCCGGACAAGTGGGATTCGATGCCGAGTGAAATACCGGCGATGACGGAATGGATCGATAGCAGGACGAGCAACACGTACGGGTATATGCATTGTTGTGATGTACGCTCTTCATGGTCGGCGCCGTGGTGATCTCCATAGATTACGCGATCGATCAGCAGCAGGGCCACGAGACCGAGTGCTGCCAGTAGCGCGGCCAGCGGATAATCCGTGATCCCTTCGAGCTTTTCTATCCCCTCGGGCAGCAGGTGAATGAAGCCGACCCCGAGGAATAGCCCACCCGCGAAGGCGTTTCCCAGCGAAAAAAACCGCCTGCTGGATTCATGTCGGGCGAAATAAAGGGGGATCAAACCGCCAATCACGGCGATGGCTAATATCGCGGTGGCGGAGAGTAACTTGAATGTCAGGAGTGACATGGGTTAATCCTGTGATACTGGCCGCCTGGACCAGTGAGATGGCCAAAGAGGTATTTTATTCCGTCGGAGCGACGCGCTCCCGGCGTCAGGTTTAAAGAAGCCCGGTAATGTCCGGACCGCGACAGACTCTCACTGCCACTTCTCGCGGCGTTTCGTTGTTGGCGTTCGTAAGGGTCCGGCTACATCCGGCAGCGACCAGGGCCTCGACCACTTCGGGCCGGTTCAACTGGGCGGCCATGTGCAGGGGCGCATCCCCCTGGTAGATGGGGCCCCAGTCGGACTGTACGCCGATTCCCGCCCGGTGATTGGGGTCCAGACCGGCGTCGGCGAGAATCCGGATGGTCTCGCGGTGATCCGGAAGCTGGTGATCGCCGGGTCTCACTTCCGCGGCGGAATGAAACGCGGATGATCCGTTTTGAGGATTGATCTGACCTGGGTCGGCTCCCAGCCGGATCTGCATCTTCAATCTTTCGGGATCGATTTGCCAGACCGAAAAGTAGACGGGCGCGCCGCCGTTACCGTGCCACAGGTTGATGTCGGCGCTGTGATCGATCAGGTACTGGGCGATTTGCTCGTCTCGGCACGTGCAGAGCGGACGGCCGTGCACGTTGTCGATATTGGGGTCGGCCCCGGCTTCGATCAGCAGTTTGATCATGTCGAAATTGACCTTTCGCTCGACCTGACGCCAATCTATCTGCTGATGCGGTGGACCAAACACGGCAAAGGCCAGGGTGGCGACGAGGAACCTGCCTTCACGGTACGGATCGTCGAAGGCTTCGTGCTTGAAATCGGCCAGCGACGGGTCCTCCGCCAACATTTCGGCCATGAGTTCGAGGTCTTCGGCGTACACGGCGCCGATCCACTGTTTTTGCTTGTCAAACCGCATTTTCATCTCCCATAATATACCGTTAAAACATGGTTAGTGTCACCGTGCGGTACTGTCAATACAAACGTCGATACGCGCATGGCCAGCGTGCGCCTGTCGAAACGATTCGGAAATGTATCGGATCGCAGATCCCTGCAAATAGGGTTTTGCGGCATCAACCGCAATTTCATTATTTGTAACGTTAGCTGTTGAAACGGCCACCATTAGTAACGGCAACCGTGCCAGCGGACACTAAAGAAGTGAGATCGCGATGTCAGAATCTCTGGCCAGGATAACGCCGGAATACTGTATTGAAATCGAACGGACGTACGACCATCCGGTCTCCCGGGTGTGGGATGCCGTCACGACGGCGGACGGAATCTCCTCGTGGATGGAGTATGAAGCCACGCTGGAGCGCCGGATCGGCGGCCGGATTTTCGTGGATTTCAAATCGGAAGGCAACCTGGAAGGCATTGTCTGTGAATGGGCGCCTGAACGGGTGTTCGCCTATACCTGGGGACTCTCCGTGCTAAGATGGGAGCTCGAACCCCGAGAAGGCGGCACGCGGCTTCGATTCACCAATTCCCACGTTACCCCGGATATCCTGATGGGTTTCGCCGCGGGCTGGCACGCCTTCATCGACCACCTGGGACCGTATCTGGCCGGGACCACCGTAGAAGACCGTTACGACGATCTCATGAAGACTTACGAGGATCGGTACGGCCACCTGGTCGCGGGTAACGACGACTCAAACGAGGAGAAGGAATCATGACGAACGGGACGACCTCCGGCGTCTTCACCGTGGCCGAACTGTGCCAGGCGTCCGCCGCCGGAGACATGAAACGCCTTAATGCCATTCTGACCGTCGCACCCCATCTGGTGGGTGTGGATACGGCTTCCTTCGATGAGCACCGTGCCCTGCATCACGCGGTGGTAAACCGCCAGACGGAAGCCGTTTCCGCACTCATGGCCGCGGGCGCCGATCCCAACCAGGGAGTCTATCCCCACAGGGACGCGTCCACGCCCCTGGCTATGGCTCGCGACCGCGGTTTCGGTGATATCATAGAAACAATCAATGAAGAACTGGAGCGGAGGCGCGAGGCGAACCTCTGTCCGAACCTGACCGTTTCCCCAGAGGTCGTTCTGCTCGCCCGCAAGGTGGAGGAGGGCGATGTGGCGGGCGCGATGTGGGATATACACGAAACGCCTGAACTGGCGGAGGCCTGCGACGAGAACGGAAACACGGTCCTGCACCACGCCGCCAGCCACGGCTATCCCGGTCTCGTTCAAGCGCTGCTGACTGCCAACGCCGATACGGGCAAGACCAACCTGGAGGGTCGGACTCCGCTCGAGCTGGCTGCGGAACAGTCCGTCGCAACGGACAGGCGCCGGGCTGAAGGCTGTTTCATGGCCGCGGGCATCCTGATGACAGCGGGGGCCCCGCGAAGTCTTCGAACGAACGTCATGCTTGGAGACCTGCAAGCCGTCCGTCAGGTCGCGGAGAGTCACCAGGACCTGTTCGAACCGGATATTGAAACCGAAACCCACCTGCTGGGTGATGCTGTCCGTCATAATCGATACGAGATGGTGAAGCTGCTGCTCGATCTCGGCATGGACCCGGACCAGCGGTACAGAATACAATCCCTGGAAGAAGAAACATACAACTGGGGCGAACCGCTTTGGATCGCGGCGGGCGACGGGATGTACGACATCGCGCAACTGCTTCTGGATCGCGGTGCCGATCCTAACGCCGCCGTTTACGCGTCCGGCGATCCCATGAGCCGCGCCTACAACAACAGGGACGAACGCATGAAGCGTCTGCTCTACAGGTACGGGGGATCGATGACCCCGGAAGGCGCTGCCCTGGAATGCGATACCTCTGCGGCGGTCATGGCGCTAAAACTCAAACCGGAACTGCTGGAAGGCATCCTGTGGGGAGCCGCCTGCGGCGGTGATCCCAGCGTGGTGGGCGTGTGCCTGCGCAAACTGGACTGGGCCCTGGACGACCCCCGGTGGTACGGTCTGATCATCCAGCCTATTCGTCTCTGGCCCTGTTGTCCCCATCGCCAGTACCGGGATTTCGATCGATCCATATTCCCCGATATCGTACGCATGTTCCTCGACCACGGGGTGGACCCGAACGTGAAGGGCCGGCGCGACACATCCCTCCTTCATCATATCGCGGCAACGGGCAAGGTCTGGGGAGAGCCGGTGCTGAGAGAGGACGAGCGGATCGAATTCGCGCGCATGTTTCTCGAATATGGCGCTTCACTCGACGTACGGGACACGCTGCTCCACTCCACGCCGCTCGCGTGGGCGTCCCGCTGGAGACGTGAGGATCTTGTCGAACTGTACCTTGAGCACGGCGCAGACCCCCAGCCCGATGGGGAACCCTGGACCACGCCGCTCGCCTGGGCCGAACGGTACGGGCACGCGTCCATCGCGGACCGTCTGCGGGAAGCCGGCGCCGTTTCCTGAGCGCACAGATGGCGGAAGGCAAAGGACCTGACGCGGTACGGAGCAAGGGCCAACCTGGCAATACCTGCCGCAACAGCGACTATTGCTTACCCTACTCGAGGACTTGATGGCCTATCCTGGTCAGGATGCCAGTGGGTTGCAGCGACATGGGTGACGCCATCTTCCGTCGTGATGTAATAGACGGTCAGCATGGTACCGTCACCCAATTCCGCTGAAATCGGATAGCCCACGTCCGCGCCGCCCATCCGGGCACGCTTTTCCGGAGGCCACTCATTTGATAGGCCACCGCCGTCATCCCGGAGCACGTATTCATGGTCTGTGTCCCAGGTGCGTCCACCGTCCTCACTAATCAAGGCCCGTATGCCCATCGGAGCACGGCGATAGCCGTAGGTACATAGAATACGTCCGTCGCTCAATTTGAGCAGGTGGTTCGGATAGCCCTCGAATGACGTCTCTACAGGGCGGGTCCAGGTCCTGCCGCCGTCTTTGGACCAGACTTCCAGGGTGTGGAACCGGTCCTTCAGATAGGTATGCTTGACAACGCCCGGCGCCCAGTAACACGTCGAGCGGATATGGCCCAGGACACGGTTCGGCTCGGTCTCGACCAGTGCCCATTCGCTGCCGATACGCGGCACCGCCTCATGGAGATGCCAGGTCTCCCCGTCGTCGCTGGACCGGAATATGAGACAATCGCCCCCGCCCCCTGCTCGCACCGTGTATATGGGAAACAACCACGTACCGTCTTCGAGTACTATTCCGCGTGGAAAACCGACCGTAAATTCATAGCCCGGCACGGTCCAGGTGCGCCGATCCCAGGAGTGTCCCTCATCCCGGGATCGTACCATCGACAGTCGATAACCTTTTATGATCAACTTTCCCGGAAAAAGGGACGTGTACGTCTCATCCTCTACGAAACTCAGGCCCCGCGCCTCCGCTTCCTCCCGATGATCCAGCGTCCAGATTTCCGGTCCCACCGAGCCCACCGCCATAAAGGTCCCGTCGGGTAGAATGCCGGAGAGCCTGTCGTATCGCTCCCGCGGCGATGTACCGGGCCAGTTGGGTGGCAGCGAAGGATCTTCCGACTGCGTCCAGGTACGTCCGTTGTCGCGGGACACAAACGTAAGCCAGTCTGCCAGACCGTAGTGATCCCCGAAAGGCGAAGAGATACAGCCGATCGTCAACCGTCCGTCCGGAAGTTTAGTCAGAACGGGGAACGCATTGTAGCGTCCCTTTTCTTTCAAAACGATACTGTGTTGCATGGTTAACCCTGAAGGAAAATGAATTGCGCGCGCGCGTCAACGGCAATCTGGAGATCGATTTCGCCGGTGATGCCTGACTTCCTGCGGAGAACCGGGGCTGTCCAGGGACCGGGGCGCCAGGGTCGACATCCACGCCGCGTGCCTGCTTGATGACGTCTCTACCGTTCGTGCGATTCTCGCGGAGCGAAAGGCTCTGGTTACGTTTTTGAAAGGCATTACGCCGGTAAGGAAGGACTAGCCGCTTCGAGCACCGAGACGATACGGGCTTTATCGGGACGCTTCATCCGGCGGGCATTTCCCAGGGGCGTCTTGCCCAGCCGGTCTTCAATATTCGGATCTGCGCCATGGGATAACAGCAGTTCCACGGATTTGACGATATCGGCCCTGGGACCCGCCTTCAGCGCGTAGAACAGGGGGGTTTCACCATTGTCATTACGTCCGTAGACCGGCGCGCCATTGTGCAGCAGCACCTCCATGACCCCCGTGAACCCCGCCTTGGCGGCAAAGTGCAGGGGCTGGGCGCCGCGTAGCACCGTATCGATCCGGGCCCCCTTGTCCAGCAGCGCCTGCACGTAGGCGGGATCGTCCCGCTGGCTGTTGTTTCCCGTACATGCCGTCCAGATCCAATTCCCATCGGGATAGTTCACGTCCGCGCCGCGGGCGAGCAGGAGCGCGGAGATCTCGGGATCGAGGACCCAGCGGCCGCAACCGATCCTCGAAGCATCGGCGCCGCGGTTCAGCAACAAGCGGACCAGGCTCGCTTGTCCCCGTCCCGCCGCGTATTTCAACAGGGCTGTGCTGTTCACGCCGGTCTCCGCGCCACGTTCAAAGAGGAATCTGACGACGGGTTCATGGCCGCCGTACACGGCATGGTGCAACGGGGTCACGGGCAACAGGTCGCAGGCGGGGTCGCTTGCGTTGACCAGGCCGGGAAGGGCATCGAGCAGGACGGCAACCCGGTCCATGTCTCCGAGAAAACATGCGCTGAAGACATCGTACACCGCGCCGCGGTCCGCCAGGTAACCGGCCGTTTCGTCTTTTCCCTTGCTTCGCGCGGCGCAATAGGCAGTCATCATGATATCGCTCGAATGGGCAGATGGAATGTTTACGTCCACCCCCCGGTCAAGCAGCAGGGCCGCGACCCGCGTATGTCCCCTCAGCGCCGCTTCCGCGAGGACGATTGCGCCGTGACGGGGATCGTCCAATACCGTGGATTCCTCCACAAGAAAGCGCTCGAGTTCCGCCACCTGCCCCCTGGCCGCCATTTTGGCCGGCTGACGCCATCTACTTTCCCTGTAGCATCTGAGTTGTCCGGGGCTTGCTGGTGGCTTCTTTTCGTTGACGAGTCCGCGGGCAAGGGGACCGAGTGTGGCCAGCACTTCATTCACGAGCCGGTCATCACCCACATGCTCGCGCAACGCATCGGCCATGTGCGCCAGCCACCGTTCCGCGGATTCCGCAGTGATGTGTATATGGCCGTGCCGGTTTTTGATCCCGCCATACGCGTGATGATGGGTATAGCCCGGTTCTCCCCCCATCCATTCTTCAAGGAAGGCCTTCTGTTTCGTACGTTCCGGAGCCAATGTCCGGGTAAACATCGGACGAAGGTCGGAATCTACTTCGATCCGGTCGTATAGGCCGTCTATAACCTTCGCGATCACGGATCGGCCGCCGATTCGTTGTAAGAGCGTCGGATCGGGCCTCAGCTCCGGGGCGAGGCGCCCCCGATGGCGCAGTGCGGCATGCACGGTGGAGGAATGCGGTCTATTGGACGTGACGGTCACGGAATCATCCTCACGGTACGGTACCACAGACTACGTGTCCGAAAATGACCCGGCCAAGGAATCGGATCGGGAGTTTATACAATTTTGATCGATCTAGTGGAGTGATTCAAGGAATATCGGGGTCTGAAACCACCTTGCGGTAGCACTCGGCGGCAGGAACCGGGCGTCAAATTCGATACGGGCTGAGCTCGGTTGACCTGCATCCAAGCGGGGCGTGCGGGGTATGGGGCAAGGCATTTGCGCGTTGACCCGTCACTCCAAAGTGTTTAATTTAATCGCTCATGTCAAACGGCTGGGCGGTAGAAGTGTTCGGCTGGCGGGAAACCTCGATGGAAAACAAATCACAGTCTATACAGCAGCGGTTCGAGGCAGCGCTCGACGCCTTTGTCGCGAAGGCGAAGCAGGATCGCCACGTGCTGGCGGCGATCCTGTTCGGCAGCCTTTCCGCCGACCGGGTCTGGGAGAAATCCGATATCGACCTGATCGTCGTAACACGAGACGACAAGGACCTTTTTCGCAAAGAAGGCAGGGGGGACGACGAGGTAGCGGAAGGCGCGGCGCTCCTGGAACACGACGTATACATTCACGTGTTCATGCAGCCCCGTACCGCGTTCAGGAAAATGATCGAAGGGGGTCTGCAAAGCTCCTTCATGCATGCCTCG